>NZ_JACFYJ010000065.1:0-48475 GCF_037126505.1 Paraburkholderia bengalensis | reverse complement strand
TGCGGCCGAGCCATCCTGTACGGGTTTCCAAGTCGATCAGAAGCACGGGCCGACGCTAGAGCGCCTCGCCCAGGCGCTGTGAGCCACCAGGAGCCACGAACTCGCGACCCACGGGGAGTTATACCCCCGGAATCGGCTACGGGCCATACAGGCCCGGTATCTGTCAAGGTGATCTACGCCACTCCGTGGGGTGGCTGTCAAACGCAGACTCCTTCCCTATTAATGAGGGGCTGAAGGCCCCTCCTAAGAGCCGCTTCAGGCGGCTCGCTAAGAGCGCCTTTCGGGCGCTCCTGAGTAATAACCGGCCCAACAAGGGCCGGGGAATTGATCCGGCAACCGCCGGATCTAGCGCCGCGCCTGAAGCGCGGCTTATTGAAGGGGTGACGCAACCGTGTACGGCACTCGTTCGAGTGCGTACTGGAGCACTCAACCGGGGAAGTTCGACGTTCTCAACCTTCGGATGACGTTCCCAAGCTCATCCGCGTACGAGATCCCCGATCTGCGGCCGACAACCTACGTTCCGGCCAACCTCGCGGCCTGGAACATGCCGCGACATCGCGAATACGCCGCCGTTTCGGGCGGCGCACTGCACTTCTTCCTTGACGACTACCGATTCGAGACCGTCTGGTCGAGCCCGGAGCGCCTTCTCCCCCGCGTGCAAGCGGTTGGAGCTGCTCTGACGCCCGATTTCAGCCTCTGGCGGGACATGCCACGGGCCGCAGCGGTCTGGAACGTCTACCGCAGCCGCTGGTGCGGCGCGTACTGGCAGTCGCAAGGGATCGAGGTGCTCCCAACCGCGTGCTGGGCGACCCCAGACACGTTCGACTTCTGCTTCGACGGGATCCCGGAGGGGGCCACGGTCGCGATCAGCTCGATGGGCATCCGCTCCTCGAAGGTCGACCAGGCGCTTTTCCGCGCTGGCCTCCAGGAACTCCTCGATCGCAAGCAACCGCGACTGCTGCTGGCCTACGGCCGGCTGCGGTACTGCGACGACATGAACCTTCCCGAGGTCAAGGAGTACCCGACCTACTGGGACAGACGACGAAAGCAGGTATCCGACGCATGGGCGGAAGAGGATCCGCCGGTAGCGGCGGTGCCCCTGGAACCCGAGGACGCAACAGCACCCGGCAAGGAGCCGGGGCAGGCGGCGTGGGTGGACTTAGAGGCGGCGGTGGAGCCGCCGGAAGCGGCCGGGGCGGTTTAGGCACCGGCAACGCAGGCACCGGTGGTGTACTCGGTGGCGGCGGCAGCGGAGCTGGCGGCGGGTTCGGTGGTTCGACCGGCAGCCAGACGCCAGACTGGACCTACAACAGCCCGATGGACCCCGCGCAGAAGCGTGCGGCGTTCAACGCGCTGGCGGTCGCCGCCCGCGACCAGCACTCACCGTCGGATGCCAAGCGCATAGCGAAGAGGGACCAGATGCTCGGATACGTTCGAGGGCCGTGGGAGCAGTTGGAGGACGACGACTCCACCCGCTACGACACCCTGAAGCAGGCGATGGACGACGCCATGTCCAAGATCCTGAGCCAGGCGCAGGTGGTCCACCGCACGAAGCACCTGGACAAGCTCCTGGACTCGGGCCGGATCTCCTCGCTGTTCGAGGTCGGCTTCTCGGCCGGTGGCGACACCCCCGGTCAGCGCGCTCTGTACGAGGAGGCGTGGTTCGGCAAGGGCCACGTCCCGCCGGTCTACTCCGCGCTGGAGTTCGACGGCGTCAAGCCCAAGGGCATGAGCATGTACGGCAGCACCAAGCTCTACCTCAAGCCCGAGGTGCGTGACCGGGTCACTGTGACCATCGGCGACTCGCTGATGTCGAGCGACAGCGTGTTCCCCGGAAAGCCGGGTGACGGCCTCGGCCTGTGGGCGAATCCGAATGCGATCAAGAACCTCGTAGACCCGAATAAGTCTCGCGAAGAGAACATGCAGGCGATCTACGAGAGCTTCAAGAAATACGCCGAATCGAATTTCATCGAATCGCAAATTCACGACGGCGTTATTCTCGAAGACATCGAGAAGGTCGTATTCACTCAGCCGCCCAGCTCTTTCCTGACTGATAAACTGGACAAGCTCGGAATACCGTGGGAGGTGGAATCGTAATGGCGCTGATGCAAGCGACACACACCATCGAGGGCTTTCTCGCGGTCGAAACGCACCCGAGGGCGTTCGTGGCCGAGAATGGCCACGTGATCACCCGCCTCTCGGCCACCAAGTGGGGTGGCTGGGAGGGCCTGGAGATCCTTGAGTACTCGGGTGACGGCCAGGTCGAGGTCAGCGACGAGCAGTTGGCTGAGGCGGAACACGCCAGCCAGATCGAAGCACAGATCATCGCGGAGGCAGCCGCAGAGTGAGTTGGGCCGGCTCGAAGCGTCGGCAAGAACTACCGGAGGACTGGGAGCTGAATTACCGGCTCCCGGTCCTTTCTGCTGCCGGGTGGCTGTGTGAGGTCGACGGCCCCGGCTGCGTCCGGGCTGCCACCGACGTAGACCACAAGAAGCCAGGGAACGACCACTCGCGGTCTAACCTGCAAGCGATCTGCCGTGTCTGCCACGGCAAGAAGTCAGCCGCTGAGGGCGTAGCCCGACGGCGGGAACTCAAGGCCCGGAGGAAGCGACCAGAACAACGCCACCCTGGGCGTCGTTAAGCGGGCCAGGTGCCTGCTCCACCCAGGAGGTGACTGTGGGCACACGTGGCCCCATCGGAAAGCGCGACGAAGAACGCGTTCGTCGCAACACCCCGGAGAACCCGACCGAAACGATCTCGATGATCGGGACGGTGGAGATCCCGGAACTCGGCGACATGAGCTACATGGGCGAGACCCATCCGCTCATCGAAGAGATGTACGACGCGATCAAGCAATCGGCAGCCGTGAAGTTCTACGAACCGACCGACTGGCAGTTCGCTCGCCTCGCTCTCTACACACTGAACCAAGAACTCATCGCGGCCAAGCACCAGGGCAAGCCCATCGGTGCGATGAAGCTGACCGCGATCAACCAGATGCTCTCCGCACTGCTGCTGACCGAAGGCGACCGGCGACGGGTCCGCCTGGAGATCGAGCGGGCACCCGCCGACCCGACCGGCGGGAAGGTCGTTGACGTGACCGACGTGCTCAAGCAGCGCCTCGCCAAGGCGAGCGGCGGGGGGGTGATGGTCCCCCTGGCGGGGTTCTGAGCGGTTGCCGCTACCGACTGCTCCCCCGCCGGGGGTTGACCCTCCGAACTTGAAAGGATCCGCATGGCCGACCTCGGCAACCCGTTCGACCTGGAGATGCTCTGCCTGGTCACCGGCCGCGACTTCCGCTGGTCGATCCCCCACCTCGACCCGGTCACCAAGCAGCCCACCCCCTGGCCTGCGGGCGACCTGTTCCTCGAACTGGAGACCGGCGGCGAGCACAACGCGCTGCACCAGGTGTACATCACCGGGGCCACAGGTGGCACGTACACCCTGAACCTCAACGGCACCGACACCCCGGCCATCGACTACAACGACGTGTCCGAGAACCCGCAGGGTCTGGCCGGTGACATCCAGGACGCCATCGACGCGGCGCTCGGGGCCGGTAACGGCCTGGTGCATCCGGTCTCGCTGTTCCCCGCGTGGACGCTGAACTTCAACCTGAACGCCCGCAAGCCGCTGACCGAGCAGTTGGTCAACACGATCAACAAGGCCACGAACGACTTCTTCGATGCGTTCGACCAGCTCCTCGGGGTCGACGTGGAGATGACGGTCACCGACACCCTGAACTTCCAGCTCAAGGTGACCTCGCGGCGCTCGTTCGATGAGGTCGGCGTCGTCACCTTCGCGGTCGACGTGACCTCGACGGCGGTCAAGAACTTCTTCAACGGCTTCTCCGGGCTGATCGGCGCGGTGAACACCGTCAACGTCGACTTCTACTGGAACCGGACCTACGACATCGAGTTCGTCGGCGAGCTGGCCGAGACGCCGGTACCCGCCTCCACGGCGAACGCGGCCGGTCTCACGGGCACCTCGAAGGCCATCACCGTCTCGGTGGTCGAGCCAGGCAAGGACCGCCTGACCATCTGGCCGTTCACGATCGACGGCGTGACCGCCTCGATCAAGGTCGAGTCCGAAGAGGCCGACAAGATCCCGAACCGCTGCCGCTGGCAGTTGGTTCATCTGCCGACCGGCGAAGCGGCCGGCGGTGACCCCAAACAACTCGGCGTCGTCTACCGGCAACCCCGGTAGGCGCACCACTGACGTGTAGCTCAATGGCAGAGCATCCGGCTGTTAACCGGACGGTTGAAGGTTCGAGTCCTTCCTCGTCAGCCAAGCGGGCGGTTCCCCAGAGCGTGGGGAGCCCCCGCACCAAGTACACGTAGCTCAATTGGTAGAGCAGCGGTCTCCAAAGCCGCCGGTTCCAGGTTCGACTCCTGGCGTGTATGCCACCACCCTTCCCCGTTCGTCTAATCGGTAAGACGCCTGGCTCTGGACCAGGTAATTGAGGTTCGAGTCCTTGGCGGGGAGCACCCACCCAGTTCCCTTGTGGGGCTGGGTCTTTCGGTCCCTTGGAGTAGCGGATAACTCACCTGGCCCTCACCCAGAAGATCGCGGGTTCGAATCCCGCAGGGACTACAAACGCGAGATACCCAAGCGGCAACGGGATCTGACTGTAAATCAGACGCTTCGGCTTCGCAGGTTCGAGTCCTGCTCTCGCGACTTGACAGCCACCACGAAAGGAACCCATGACGCTCATAGTCACACGCGACCACGCGCAGTGGGTCCACGACATGTGCCGCGCTCGCGCTGGCAACAGGTACGGCTACGGCGGGGCGTTCACACTCAACCCCCGAGACACCACCGACTGCTCGGGTCTGGTTCTGCAGACGGCAGCCTGGTACGGCGGTCGGAAGGACTGGATCGGAAACCGGTACGGCTCGACTGAGAGCTTCCGGCTCGACCACAAGATCGTCTACGACCTCGGGTTCAGGCGACTCCCTCCGGGAGGCGTTGCGGCCCTGGGATTCACCCCGGTCATGCTCGTCGGGCTCCAGCACGGCGGCGGGGGCCGGTACTCGCACACCGCTTGCACGCTGATGACGATGGACATCCCCGGTGGCCCGGTGAAGGTCTCGCAACGAGGCGTCGACTGGGAGTCCCGAGGAGAAGTCAACGGCGTGGGGGTGTTCCTCTACGACGGCGCACGCGCCTGGAACGACCCGCTCTTCCACGACTTCTGGTACCTGGACGCGAAGCTTGAAGACGGCCCGACGCAGAGTGTCGACGCTGCCGAAATCCTCGCTCGCGCAACGGGTCTCGCGTACAACCGAGCGGTAGCACTGCTGCCGGCCGTGCGTGACGGCCTCATCCAGGCCGACTGCACCAACCCGAATCGCATCGCGATGTGGCTCGCCCAGATCGGCCATGAGTCAGACGATTTCAAGGCCACTGCGGAGTACGCCAGCGGGGACGCCTACGACACCCGAACCGACCTCGGCAACACCCCGGAGGTCGACGGAGACGGTCGGCTCTACAAGGGCCGATCCTGGATCATGATCACGGGCAAGGACAACTACCGGGACTTCTCCCGGTGGGCTCACGGCAGGGGCCTGGTCCCCACGCCCGACTACTTCGTGGTTCACCCGCTGGAGCTGTCGGAGCTGCGCTGGGCAGGCATCGGTGCCGCCTGGTACTGGACCGTCGAGCGCCCAGACATCAACGCACTCAGCGACCGCCGCGACCTCGAAACGGTCACGCGCCGGATCAACGGCGGGCTCACCAACCTCGATGACCGCCGACGCCGGTACAACCTGGCCCTCGCTGTGGGCGACCAACTACTGACTCTGATCGGAGATGACGACGAATTGGCTGATCCAACGATTCAGCGGTTCATCCGCGAGATCCACGGGGCGCTGTTCAACACCGTCGTGACGCAGTCCCCCTACGGCGACCCGCAGAACCCGGACGGCTCGGAGCCCCGGAGCAACCTCTGGCAGCTCCATGAGCTGATCAAGAACGGCGACGGCATGGGGCACGCCCGCTACGTCGAGGAATCGGCGCGAGCCGGTGACCTCCGCGAGCTGGAGCGAGTTGTCCGCGCCGCCAAGGGACTTGGTAGGGATCGCTCCCCCGAGTTCATCGCACGCGCTCGGAACGTGCTGGCCCAGATCGAGGCAGCCAACCCCGAGTACCTACAGGCGTACATCGCCAGGAATGGAGCCCTATGAGCCCCAAGATCCGTGAAACGCTCTACTACGTCGGCACTCTCGTCCCCGGCATCCTGGGCATCGCCCTGATCTGGGGCGGGATCGACGCGGGCGCAGCCGCGAACATCGGCGACATCGTCGCTGGCGCTCTCAACCTGGTCGGCGCAGCCGCACCGGCCACGGCCGCTGTCAAGGTCAACCAGCAGCGCAAGGATGGCACGCTGACCACCTCCCCGGTGGATCAGGTCACCAGGGGCGTCGAGCAGGTGCTCGCGGCCAAGCAGAACGCTGAGGCTGAGGTCGAGCGCGTCAAGCAGGCTCTGGAGTCCGCTGTCAACGGCGCGGTCCCCCAGCTCGGCCCGCTGGCCAGCCAGATCCTCAACGGCATCCAACCGGCCTACAGCCAGCCGTTCGACCCGCACACGCAGCCCTGGAACCGATGAGCAAGCCCTGGCTGTTCACCGTTCACGGCACGGGCCAGCCCGATCCCCTCGGGCCTGGCCTGCCTGCCGATACGGCACGCGACGTACTTGACATCTACCGGTGGCAGCCCATCGGCAACTACCCCGCTGCGGCCTTCCCGATGTGGCCGTCGGTCGAGAAGGGTGTCGCCGAGCTGATCCTGCAGATCGAGCTGAAGCTGGACGCGGACCCCTACGCGGACTTCGCGATGGCGGGTTACTCGCAGGGAGCCATCGTGGTTGGCCAGGTGCTCAAGCACCACATCCTGCCTCCGACGGGCAGGCTCCACAGGTTCCTGCACCGGCTCAAGAAGGTCATCTTCTGGGGTAATCCCATGCGGCAGAAGGGCTTTGCCCACTCTGACGAGTGGATCCACCCGGTCGCTGCCCCTGACACCCTCGGAATCCTCGAGGACCGGCTCGAAAACCTGGAGCAGTACGGCTTCGAGGTCCGCGACTACGCCCACGACGGTGACATGTACGCCTCCATCAAAGAGGACGACCTGCACGAATACGAGGTCGCCATCGGCCGGATCGTGATGAAGGCCAGCGGCTTCATCGGTGGCCGGGACTCCGTGGTAGCCCAGCTCATCGAGCTTGGCCAGCGTCCGATCACCGAGGGAATTGCGTTGGCGGGAGCCATCATCGACGCCCTCACGTTCTTCGCCCGCTCTCGTATGGGCGACAAGTGGCCGCACCTCTACAACCGCTACCCGGCGGTCGAGTTCCTACGACAGATCTGAGAAAGGAGGCGGGGTGAGCCTCGACAATCACCACCCGGAGCTTGCCCCGTCTCCGCCTCACATTATCGGCCCGTCATGGCAGAAGACGGTCGACGGAGATTGGCATCTGCCGGATCCCAAGATGACCCTTGGATGGGGCGTCTTGAAATGGCTGTCGGAGTACGTCAATACCCCTGGGGGACATGACGATCCGAACCGCCTCAAGGTTTTGATCTCGCTGTCCGAAGCAGGACTGCTTGAGAACGAGAACATGTTCATCCCCACCGACGAGCAGGTACGCCTGGTCCTCTGGTGGTACGCCGTAGACGAGAAGGGCCAGTACGTCTACCGCGAAGGCGTGATCCGGCGGCTCAAGGGATGGGGCAAAGACCCGTTCACCGCCGCGCTGTGTCTCGCCGAACTCTGTGGCCCAGTAGCATTCTCACACTTCGATGAGACCGGTCAGGCGATCGGCAAGCCGCGCCCCGCAGCGTGGATCACCGTCGCGGCCGTCAGCCAGGACCAGACGAAGAACACGTTCTCGCTGTTCCCGGTGATGATCAGCAAGAAGCTGAAGACCGAGTACGGACTCGATGTCAACCGGTTCATCATCTACTCCGCGGCCGGTGGCCGCATCGAGGCAGCAACCTCCTCACCAGCATCGATGGAGGGTAACCGCCCGACGTTCGTCGTTCAGAACGAGACCCAGTGGTGGGGCCAGGGGCCTGACGGCAAGGCCAACGAAGGCCACGCGATGGCCGAGGTCATCGAAGGCAACATGACCAAGGTCGAGGGCTCTCGCACCCTGTCGATCTGCAACGCCCACATCCCCGGCACCGAGACGGTCGCCGAGAAGGCGTACGTCGAGTGGCAGGACGTGCAGTCCGGGAAGTCCGTCGACACAGGCATGATGTACGACGCTCTCGAAGCGCCGGCCGACACCCCGATCTCCGAGATCCCTTCTGAGAAGGAGAATCCCGACGGGTTCCGGGAGGGCATCGAGAAGCTCCGCGAGGGGCTGTTGATCGCCCGAGGCGACTCCACGTGGCTGCCGATTGACGACATCATCAAGTCGATCCTGTCGACCAAGAACTCGATCACCGAGTCACGGCGCAAGTTCCTCAACCAGGTCAACGCGGCCGAGGACTCCTGGCTGTCACCGCAGGAGTGGAACCGCTGCTTCGCCGACCCGGACAAGTACCTCGACAAGATGGGCTTCGAGCTGGCTCCGCTGGACCGGGGCCAGAAGATCACCCTCGGGTTCGACGGGTCCAAGTCCAACGACTGGACGGCTCTGGTCGGCTGCCGGGTCTCCGACGGCCTGCTGTTCGTCATCGACATCTGGGATCCCCAGAAGTACGGCGGCGAAGTGCCCCGCGAGTTCGTGGACGCTGCAGTGCATTCCGCGTTCTCCCGGTACGACGTGGTCGCGTTCCGCGCCGACGTGAAGGAGTTCGAGGCATACGTCGACTCCTGGGGCCGGACCTACAAGAAGAAGCTCAAGGTCAACGCCAGCCCGAACAACCCGGTGGCGTTCGACATGCGCGGTCAGCAGAAGCGATTCGCGTTCGACTGTGAGCGCCTGGAGGACGCGGTCCTCGAAGGCGAGGTCTGGCACGACGGCAACCCGGTGCTTCGGCAGCACGTCCTGAACGCCAAACGACACCCAACTACCTACGACGCCATCGCGATTCGCAAGGTCACCAAGGACTCCAGCAAGAAGATCGACGCTGCAGTCTGCGCTGTCCTCGCGTTCGGGGCGAGACAGGACTACCTCATGAGCAAGAAGGCCCGCACGGGCCGGGTGGTGGCCGTCCGATGACAGCCCCGCTCCCCGGACAGGAGGAGATCGCTGATCCGGCGATCGCCCGAGACGAGATGGTCTCGGCGTTCGAGGACCAGAACCAGAACCTCCGATCGAACACCAGCTACTACGAGGCTGAGCGCCGACCAGAGGCCATCGGCGTCACGGTGCCCGTCCAGATGCAGTCACTGCTGGCTCACGTCGGATACCCCCGGCTGTACGTCGACTCGATCGCAGAGCGACAGGCTGTCGAGGGTTTCCGGCTCGGGGACGCCGACGAGGCGGACGAAGAGCTGTGGCAGTGGTGGCAGGCGAACAACCTCGACATCGAGGCCCCGCTGGGCTACACCGACGCTTACGTCCACGGCCGGTCGTACATCACGATCAGCCGCCCTGACCCCCAGATCGACCTTGGGTGGGATCCGAACGTCCCGCTGATCCGGGTGGAGCCCCCGACGCGCATGTACGCCGAGATCGATCCTCGGATCGGTCGGCCGGCCAAGGCAATTCGTGTCGCGTACGACGCAGAGGGCAACGAGATCCAGGCTGCCACGCTCTACACCCCCAACGAGACGTTCGGGTGGTTCCGGGCCGAAGGCGAGTGGGTGGAGTGGTTTAGCGACCCCCACGGGCTCGGCGCGGTCCCGGTGGTCCCGCTTCCGAACCGGACCCGGCTCTCGGACCTGTACGGCACCTCTGAGATCACCCCGGAGCTTCGGTCGATGACCGACGCGGCGGCTCGAATCCTGATGCTGATGCAGGCGACTGCGGAGCTGATGGGCGTGCCCCAGCGACTGATCTTCGGCATCAAGCCCGAAGAGATCGGCGTAGACCCCGAGACCGGACAGACGCTGTTCGACGCGTACCTCGCCCGCATCCTGGCGTTCGAGGACGCCGAAGGCAAGATCCAGCAGTTCTCGGCAGCCGAGCTGGCCAACTTCACCAACGCACTCGATCAGATCGCCAAACAGGTCGCTGCGTACACGGGACTCCCTCCCCAGTACCTGAGTACCGCCGCTGACAATCCGGCCTCCGCTGAGGCCATCAGGGCCGCAGAGAGCCGCCTGATCAAGAAGGTCGAGCGGAAGAACGCGATCTTCGGCGGTGCGTGGGAAGAGGCGATGCGCCTGGCCTACCGGCTGATGAAGGGTGGCGACGTTCCCCCGGACATGCTCCGCATGGAGACGGTCTGGCGTGACCCGAGCACCCGACGTACGCCGCGAAGGCTGACGCCGCCACGAAGCTCTATGGCAACGGCCAGGGCGTGATCCCGCGTGAGCGGGCTCGCAAGGACATGGGCTACTCCATCGCCGAGCGCGAGGAGATGCGCCGCTGGGACGAGGAAGAGGCCGCGATGGGCCTCGGCCTGCTGGGCACGATGGTCGACGCCGACCCGACGGTCCCAGGCTCCCCCAACCCCACGCCAGCTCCCAAGCCACAACCGGCCATCGAAGGGGGTGATTCCGCCTGACGCCTGAGCAGTATGCAGCGGCCCAGGCCGTGATCACTGCGGGGCTCGCCGGGTACGTCCAGCGGTTCGCCAGTCTCTTCATCCGCCCAGCTCTCTCCATCGCGGAGTGGCTGCGGCTACTGCAGGTGTTGTTCCCAGAGGTCCAGCGTCGGTATGCGGAAGCTGCCGACCTGGGCCGGGACTTCTACGACTCCCAGCGCAGACTCCACCACCCGGAGCTTCCCCGCAACGAGAGGTTGCGGAGCGACCTCCAGTGGGAGTGGTTCGTCAGGAACATGGAGCCCGCACGAAAGGGGTTGTCGCAGGCCGACTCTCCTCAAGCTGCGGTCACCAAGCTGACCTTGGCGACAGTGCGCGAAGTGGAGATGGCAGGTCGCCGACAGATCATCGGCGCTGTCAAGAACGACCCAGCTCCTAAGATCGTGAAGGGCTGGGCGAGGGTCGCCACCGGGCGCGAAACATGCGCCTGGTGTCTGATGCTGATTTCCCGTGGCCCCGAGTACCTTTCGGCGGATAGCGGGGGTCTTCACCTCGACACCGAGACCGTGGTCGACCTCTGGAACGAGGCTGGCCGCGATCTGGAGAAGTTCCGCGAAGAGACCAAGCCCCACATCGAGGAGTGGCACGCAGGGTGCGACTGCCTGGTGGTGCCTGTCTTCGACGTGGAGAACTGGCCCGGAAAGGCCGCACAGGAACGCGCTCTGCAGCTCTGGATCGACGCTGGGAAAGAAGCCAGCCAGCTCATTGCATCTGGCAAGGCCCGCTCCAAAAACGAGAACAAGGAGACGATCAACGCTCTCCGTCGCCGCTTGTATCGCGGCGAGTTCGCAATGTCCGACTACGCACTCGCTGCGTAATCCCCCGAACCCCAGGTGGGTTCATCAACCATGCCCAGGAGGCGAAAACACATGTCCGACACCGCAACTACCGAAGGCACTCCGGCCGGCGACCCGACCCCGGTGGTCACTGACAAGCCGCTGGAACCGACTCCGAAGACCTACGACGAGGCATACGTCAAGGAGCTTCGCCAGGAGGCCGCTGCTGCTCGGGTTGCCAAGAAGGACGCAGTCGAAGCCGCAGTCAAGGCGGCGAACGACGCTCACACCGCTGAACTCGCTGCTCGCGACACTCGAATCACCGAGCTGGAGAACGAGCTGGGACAGGCTTGGATCCGGCTGCAGAAGCTGGAGACCTCGCTTGCCGCAAAGGTTCCCAGCGACAAGGTGCTCGCGTTCGTTGACATCTTGCAGGGCGAGGACGCCGACTCGATCGCCGAGTCCGCGAAGAAGAACCTCGAACTGATCGGCGGTTTCGACAAGAAGCCGGTTTCCGGTTTCGACCCCACCCAGGGCTTCGGTGGTCGGCAGGAACTGCCGCTCAACGGTGACCCGATCCTCAACGCCATGAAGGGCGTTCTCGGCATCAAGTGATGTCGAGCTGAAACCCATTCCTAGACAAGGAGATTAGCAGATGGCCGCAGGCACTGCTTTCGCAGTTGATCACGCTCAGATCGCCCAGACCGGCGATACCATGTTCAAGGGCTACCTGGAGCCCGAGCAGGCGAAGGACTACTTCGCCGAGGCCGAGAAGACCTCGATCGTCCAGCAGTTCGCCCAGAAGGTGCCGATGGGTACCACGGGCCAGAAGATCCCGCACTGGGTCGGCGACGTGAGTGCCCAGTGGATCGGTGAGGGTGACATGAAGCCCATCACCAAGGGCAACATGACTTCGCAGACCATCGCGCCCCACAAGATCGCGACGATCTTCGTGGCGTCTGCGGAGACCGTCCGTGCCAACCCCGCCAACTACCTGGGAACCATGCGTACCAAGGTGGCGACCGCCTTCGCGATGGCGTTCGACGGCGCGGCGATGCACGGCACCGACAGCCCGTTCCCGACCTACATCGGCCAGACCACCAAGGCCATCTCGATTGCTGACACCACCGGTGCCACGACCGTGTACGACCAGGTGGCCGTGAACGGCCTGAGCCTGCTGGTGAACGACGGCAAGAAGTGGACCCACACCCTTCTGGACGACATCACCGAGCCGATCCTGAACGGCGCGAAGGACCAGAACGGTCGCCCGCTGTTCATCGAGTCGACCTACGGTGAGGCCGCGAGCCCGTTCCGTTCGGGCCGGATCGTCGCCCGTCCGACCATCCTCAGCGACCACGTCGTGGAGGGCACCACGGTCGGCTTCATGGGTGACTTCTCCCAGCTCATCTGGGGCCAGATCGGCGGTCTGTCCTTCGACGTGACGGATCAGGCGACCCTGAACCTGGGCACCGTCGAGAGCCCGAACTTCGTCTCGCTGTGGCAGCACAACCTCGTCGCAGTCCGTGTCGAGGCTGAGTACGCGTTCCACTGCAACGACGCCGAGGCGTTCGTCGCTCTGACCAACGTGGTCAGCGGCGGCGGCGAGGGCTGAGCCTAACTTGACATCCACCGGGAGGGGGCCGTTCACGCGGCCCCTTCCTGGGGTGTCTGAGAGGACTTCATGCGGATCCAATCCACCGTCAACGGTGGGTTCGCGGAGGTCTCCGACGAGTACGCCCAGCGCCTGATCGCGGCTGGCGGTTGGAAGCGTCCTCGGAAGCCTCGCACCACCAAACCCAAACCCGCTCCGAAGCAGGAGCCTGCGACCGAGGAGTAACACATGGCCTACGCGACCGCTGACGACGTTGTGACGTTGTGGGCCAAGGAGCCTGAGCCAGAAGTCATGGCGCTGATCGAGCGCCGACTCGAACAGGTCGAGCGCATGATCCGGCGTCGGATCCCAGATCTGGACGCCAGGGTGTCTTCGGACATCTTCCGGGCCGATCTGATCGACATCGAGGCCGACGCGGTGCTGCGTCTGGTGCGTAACCCGGAGGGCTACCTCTCGGAGACCGACGGGGCGTACACCTACCAGCTCCAGGCTGATCTGTCTCAGGGCAAGCTCGTCATCCTTGGCGAAGAGTGGACGACCTTGGGAGTCAACCGACTCTCGCGCATGTCCACCATCGTCCCGAACATCGTGATGCCGACATGAGCGCCAGCGACGTTCAGCGGGCTCCGATCAAGTACCCGCCGGGGTTTCTCCTGGCGGTCACACCTGACCAAGTCGACGCCGCGATGTGCGACCACGAAGCGGATCCTCCGGTCTGCTACTGCGTCCACGACTGGCGCATCGAGTTCGGCAACGTCTCTCGCCAGCCCAAGCCGAAAGCGACGTACATCTGATGAGCCTCCTCGATACCGGAGCCCGGTACCAGCCGGTGCTCGTCTACCCCGAAGAGCTGGTCATCGACGCGGACGGGAACAAGAAGACCCAGCCGTCGAAGACCCCGATCCAAGCGATCGCACGCTTCCAGGTCGCCAACCAGTCCGGTACGTCGGCACGACGTGCTGAGCAGGACAACGAGGGGTTCACGACCGAGAAGGTCTACCGGATGCGGTTCCCTCGCTCCTTCACCAAGGAGCACGGGATCCTCGGCGCTCAGACCCAGATCGAGTGGAAGGGCCAGCGGTGGGCGCTCTTTGGAGACGCCACCGAGTACGACTCATCGCCCGCACTGGCGCGGGTCGACTACACGATCAAGAGGTTCTGATGGCGAAGGTCTACGCGAACGCGAACAAGGTCGCGGCCAGGCACGTCGATGTCCGCAAGCGGGTCAAGGAGGAGCGAGACGGCGTCACCCGCCGTGCTCGAACCAACCTGGCCAGAGCGAACAAGACGACCCGTATCACCAAAGAGGGGTACTTCCCGGCATCGATCGAAGAGGTCGACGGCGATGTGGACTTCCACACGGTCCTGCACGCGCCCAACGCGTTCGCCCTTGAGTTCGGCCACGCCCCGTCCGGGTTCTTCGCGGGCACCGACACGAAACCGCCTGACCCCGAATACATCCTGACCCGAGCCGCCATCGGCGGCACCGTCTCGTAAGGAGGACACATGGGGGCGATGCCCCGAGTACAAAGTGTGGTTGCTCCGATCCTCCGAGAAGACCCTCGACTCGCCGGGGTCACGATTGTGACCTGGGTTCCCGACATCGACTTCCGTGAGTTCCCGATGATCAACATCCGCCGCATCGGCGGGATCAGGAACGCCAACGCCCCGAAGCTGCACTCGCTGCCGGTGGTCGAGATGTCGGCGTACTCCACTGACGGGCTCATCGAATGCGAGGAGCTGTACGAGACAGCACTTGAGGTGCTGTACGACGCGGTGAAGAACGGAACACAAACTCCCGCAGGGTATTTGAGTTCGATCTTCGAAACGATGGGCGCCACCCAGTTCAGCTCCCTCTACCAGGACTCCTGGCGAATCCAGGGCCTGATCAGGCTCGGCGTCCGCACACCGAGATCCACCACCTAACCGAAAGGTAGCCACATGGCAGAAAACGACGATGCAGTTTTGACTGCTGCGGTCGGGTATGTGTACGTCGCCGAAGCAGGCACCGCTGCACCTACGCCGGCCGAACTGAAGACCATCGACCTGTCCGACCCGTCGACCTGGACTGGAGCCACCGGCTGGTCGAGCGTCGGCCACACCAGCCGAGGCACGCTCCCCGAGTTCGGCTTCGAGGGCGGCGATTCCGAGGTCAAGGGCTCCTGGCAGAAGAAGAAGCTCCGCGAGATCACCACCGAGGATCCGATCGACTACGTCGTGGTCCTGCTGCACCAGTTCGATGAGCAGTCGCTCGGCCTGTACTACGGCCCGAACGCCTCCACGACCCCCGGTGTGTTCGGTGTGAAGACCGGCCAGACCAACGAGAAGGCGGTCCTGGTCGTGATCGAAGACGGCGACATGCGCCTTAGCCACCACGCCCACAAGGCCGGTGTCCGTCGCGACGACGCGATCGAGCTGCCGATCGATGACCTTGCCGCACTGCCGGTTCGCTTCACCTACCTCGACCACGAAGACGAGCTTCCGTTCTCGTGGATCAACGAGGATCTGTTCGGCCTCTCGCCGGGCGGTGGAGCCTGACCCAAACTTGACAGCCACCAGGCTGTCTACCCCGGAGGGGGAGGTTTCCTTGGCGGGCCTTGCCTCCCCCTCCTCCCGCCATCTAGCCCGCCACACACTCTGAAAGGTTCGCCATGACAAACGTATTCACGATCGACGCATTCCGCGAAGAGGTCAAGAAGAAGTACGAGCCCGTCACGATCGGGATCTCCGAAGATGTGACCGTCGAGCTGAAGCCGCTGCTGAAGCTGGGCCAGAAGGCCCGCGAAGCCGTGGTCGAGGCCGTCAAGGAGGTCGAGGACATCCCCGACATTGACGAGGACGACGAGGAGGCCGAGGAGCTGGTGGACGAGTACTCGCTCCGCATTTGCGAGATCGTCGCCAAGGTCTTCCGGCTGATCGCCACGAAGCCCAAGAAGCTGATCGCCGCGCTGGACGAGGAAGAGGATCCCAGGATCCGGGCCGAGCTGTACGCGACCGTACTGCGGACCTGGATGGTGGAGACGCAACTGGGGGAAGCCGCGCCCTCGCCGAGCTGATCGACAAGTTCGGCGGGGCGATTCTCTCTGACTTGTCCGAGTACCACGGGGTCGACCTGCGCGATCTGTTCAGAGATGAAGATCCGCTGTCCCCCAGGTACGTCCTGAATCTGGTGATTCACCTCCCGAAGACAGGCGCGTTCTACGCGGAGCGTCGAGGTGGTCAGCAGTACCGAGGTTGGGATGAGGACCGGTACGCGCTCGCGGACATCTACGACGCAGTCCAGGCGGGCAACCACATCCTCCTGATGGCCAACCGGGATCCGAAGAAGCCAAAGCCGAAGGCACCCAAGGCATACCCGCGTCCCGACGACTTTGAGAAGACAACGCCGAAGCCAGGTTCGTTCGCCGCGATGGTAGTGGCCGCGAAGAAGGCTGCGCGAGAGAAGAGGGAAAGGGAGGAGGCGAATGCCGAATAGTGCTGGCGTAGAGGTCGCACGGATCTCCGTCAAGGTCAGCCCCAACACCAAAGAGTTCCGTCGTGAGCTGAAGACCGATCTGGAGAAGATCGAGCGGGAGCTGTCGGCCGACGTTCCGGTCAACGCCGACCTGAACGCGGCCCAGGCCAAGGCCGACTTCAAGCGGCTGATGATGCAGCTCAAGACCGAGGCTGCCCGAGGTGTCAACATCCCCGTCGATGTCAACGTCGACAAGGACACCAAGGGCGGCTTCCTGAGCCGCCTGCTCGGCGGTAAGAAGGGACTGAGCAGTCTTGGTGATGACGCCGCGAAGGCGTCGTCTCAGGTTCAGCACCTGGACAAGTCGTTCCTGGGTCTGACCCGCACAGCGTGGATCGGCGTCGGGATCGTCGCCATCGCCGCGCCGCTTGTCGGCTTGGTGGCTGGCCTACTGGCTGGCCTGCCGTCGCTGCTGTCAGCGTTCGGCGCTGGAGCCGGTGTGGTCGCACTCGGCATGGACGGCATCAAGGCGGCAGCCGAGACCATGATGCCCGCGCTGGAAGCGGCCAAGACCACCGTCTCCTCGACGTTCCAGACTGGCCTCACCCCGGTCTTCCAGCAGCTCGGTGGGTTGCTGACGACCCTCACCCCGAACTTGCAGAACGTCGCCACCGGCATAGTGAACATCGCCAAGGGCTTCACCGACGTGGTGTCGCAGGGTCCGGGGCTCCAGCAGCTCCAGAACATCCTCGACCGCACTGGCGAGTTCTTCACCGGGCTCGGGCCGGTCATCTCGACCGGCACGCAGGCGTTCCTGACGTTGTCCAACGCAGGAGCCAACGCGTTCGGACATCTCCTCGCTCCTCTGCAGGAGTTCGCCAACGGTTTCAACGACATGGTCAACCGCGTCACGTCCAACGGCGTGTTCGACGGTGCCATGCAAGGGCTTTCGCAGACCCTAGGCAGCATCCTGAACCTGTTCAACCGGCTCATGGAGTCCGGTCTGCAGGCGATGGGTCAGCTCGGTGGTCCGCTGTCGACGCTCGTCAACGGGATCGGTGATCTGTTCATCGCGCTGATGCCCGCGCTGACTTCGGTGTCGAGCTTGCTCGGCAACGTCCTCGGGACTCTGGGCACTCAGCTCGCTCCGATCATCACGGCGCTGACGCCAGCGTTCACCACGCTGGCCGACACCCTCGGCACGATGCTGACGGGCGCTCTGCAGGCTCTGGGGCCTGTGCTGACCGTGGTCGCTGAGACCCTCGGCACTGCGCTTACCACTGCGCTGCAGGCGATTCAGCCGATGCTGCCCACGCTGGTGGACAGCTTCAAGCAGCTCTCCGAAACGCTGGTCACCTCGCTCGGCCCGTACCTGCCCCAGATCGGGGAAGCGTTCGGCCAGATCGTAGGTGCGGTCATTCAGTTGGCCCCGACGATCATCTCGTCGCTGATCCCAGCGTTCCAGACGCTGATCCCCGCGATCGCACAGCTCGCTCCGTCGCTGGTTCAGATCGTCCAGGCGTTCACCAAGCTGATGCCGGTCATCGTGCCGGTGGTCCAGATCGTCATCAACCTGGCTGCGGCCGTGGTGCAGGCTGGCGCGTCCATCGCGTCGTTCCTGATCGGTGGCATCTCCCGGCTGGTTGGCGTCCTGGCAGACTGCGTCGGCGCAGTCGCCGAGTGGGTCGGCTCCTGGTCCAGCGGTGTGCAGCAGGTCTCCGACTTCGTCGGACAGCTCCCCGGCAAGATCAAGAGCTGGTTCGATGACGCAGGCTCCTGGCTGATCGAGGCGGGCAAGAACGTCGTCCAGGGTCTGATCAACGGCATCGGTTCGATGATCAGCTCTGCGGTGAGCAAGGCCAAGGAACTGGCCAGCAGCGTGAAGAACGCTGTGACCGGCTTCCTCGGGATCCACTCTCCGTCAAGGGTGTTCGCTGAGATCGGTCAGTTCACGGCCGAGGGCTTCGGCAACGGCTTCGAGGAAGGGTTCCAGCCCGTCATCGAGAAGGCCAAGGCCCTGGCGGCTGAGCTGTCTCAGGCGATGGAGTCTGGCGTGGACCCCTCCGGGATCCTCGCTGGTATCAGCACCAAGGAATTGAAGCAGTACTCGGCTGCGCTGGAGCAGGAGCGCAAGCGGATCCAGGTCGAGAAGAACGCAATTCCCAAGGAGGACAAGGCCGGCCGTGCGGCGCTGCAGGCGCAGCTCGACCAGATCAAGGCGCAGAAGGACATCCTCGCGTACCAGAGGGACCGCATCAAGAACGAGGAGGACTACGTCGGCGCAGCGGGCGATGACCCGCTCGTGAAGGCGGCTTCCGGCTTGATGAACGCACCGGTCGACTTCGCGAAAGCGACTGGGAAGCAGTTCCTTACGGACCTGGGTATCTCCGGGGACGGTGCGATCTCCAAGGCCATCACCGAGGGGATTCAGTACATCTTCCAGATCGGCTCTGTCGATGAGGCGCTGTCGATCAAGGACCGCGAGGAATCCAAGAACGCGCTGTCGGTCGTGGGCCGAGCTTGACATCCACCAGGAGGTAACCATTGATCACCGACACCATCGTTGAACTCGAAGGTGTCAACGGTGAGCGCTTCAACTTGACGACCGGTGACCAGGGCGTGTTCCTGGCCACAGACGTGGAGGGTTGTTTCTACGACCCTCCCGTCAAGGTCGTCTACGAAGAGCCGGGGAACTACCCCGGTGCTCGCTACCTGGGACACCGAGTTCTGAAGCGCGACATCGTCTTCGGGGTTCAGATCCTCAACGACGCGAAGCAGGGACCACGGTCCTGGCTGTCGCGAGACTCCGTGTGGCGTAAGGCATGGGCGTTCAACCGCGTCTGCAAGCTCTACGTCACCACCCCGGACTCCGGTACCCGGTACCTGTACCTGGCGCTGTTCGAGTCCCCCAAGGTCGAGATGAAGACCGACCCGCGTGGCAACACCATCAACCTGACGGTGATGTCGTGCATCTCGTACGACCCGTTCTGGTACGAGGACGACCGAGTGTTCTCGGTCAAGACCAAGACCGATACCAGGTTCGACCCGAACTTCTGGACACCGCCGTGGCCGTGGGAGGAACTGCCCAAGGAGACGCTGCGGATCAAGGTCGGCCGCGAGCAGGGCGGGCTCAACCCCACCGACCAGTACATCGCACCGAAGTGGACCGTTCCCGGCTCCACCGAGAAGATCCCTGACTTCCCCTGGCCGTTCCCGCCGGGAGTCGAGATCCCGTGGGAGACCGCTCCGTTCACGCAGTTCGTCATCCCGGACTACTCGTTCGAGGACGAGGAGTTCGCCAACCGCCGGCTCAAGACGCCGGGGTTGATCTACGGCGAGAACTGCATCATCGACACCGACCGACGCGAGGAGCAGATCAGCTCCGAGTCGGGCTCCCCGGTGTGGGCGCGGATGAACGGTGTCCGGTTCCGCAACATGATCCCCCCCGTACACAGAGGAGCGTGAGTTCGTCATAGACGCATCGGGATGCGCTCCGGGACAAGTGGTTACCCTTCGGCTCCCGAGGCCGTGGTCGCGCTGCTGGGGTCTCGAATGAGTGGCCTGACGAGCGTTGCCCAGGCTGAAGATCTCTGGCGGAAGATCCAACTGCGGCGCTGCAAGCGCGAGCAGGAGCGACTGAAGCCACCGGACGTAGAGCTGCGCGACGGCGACTTCCGTCTGCGCGGCCTCGTCGCGGGTGAGCGACTGCTGGAGTGGGAGTTCATCGAGAACGAGACCGGCGTAGCCACGCTGCAGCTCTCGCTGAGCCACTACCTGGCCAAGTGGGTGATGAACCACCGGGGTCGAGCAAAGCGCAACGTCATCCTCAACGTCGAGAAGCAAGGCGCTCGATGGAGCGGGATGATGGACCACTACCGGGTGGTCAAGGAGGACTCCGGGGACTGCTACCTGGAGATCGTGTTTTTGCACGACTTCGAGCAGACCAAGCACATCCGTGTCTGGTGCAACCCGTTCCTGCGCCCTGAGCTGCAGTTCCCCAAGATCTGGATCATCTTCGGGCCGGCCAAGTGGTGCTTGCTGGTCACGCTGTTCGTGAACCTGCTGCGACTGGAAACGTCCCTGTGGACGATCCCCGACGATCCGACGGACATCTGGGAGTGGATGGGGCCGAGCTTCAACCCCAGCAAATGGCGGAACATTGTCAAGCCGTTCCCCTTCCTGCTGGACAACTCGCCCATCACGATGGTGTTCAGCCGGTTCGGGACGTTCTACGACACGGCGAAGCAGATCCTTGAGGACCACCAGCTCACGCTGACGTGTCGCCGGTACATCAAGGACCGCGACCCGCACCCGTTCGATGACCTGAAGGGTCTGTGGGGCATCGACCCCGTCGAAGATCTGTTGCAGCTCATCCCACTTCGGGATGGCTGCGTGGTCTGGGACATCGAGGACAACTCTGGCTGGGGCACCGAGACCGCCTTCGGCGGCTCCTGGCTCACCGGGTTCGTCCGGGCGGTCGTCAACCTGGCTGGAGACGGCCAGGTCGAAGGGGTCGACGTATTCACGGGTGACTACACGTTCCCCGGCGAGTACTACTCCCCGTGGTTCCTGGGCACCAGCCCGAGGGCTCCGCACGTCGTGTTCGAAGAGGGGCCACTGACCGGGATCAAGTCGTCGGAGTTCTCGTACTACGAGGCAACCGACACCAGCTTCCTGGCCGGTGGACAGTCCGCTCCGGGCATCAACGAGGGGATCTCGGCCCTGGTGAACATCGGTGGCGATCTGCTGACCTCGTTCATCAACAGCCAGCTCGCCGTGCTCGGCGCGGTCGGTGGCGCGATCGACCTGCCCCCGCTGGGCGGTCTGATGGATGCGGTCCTGAACCCGCTCTACTCCGACGTGTTCGGCGCGTTCATGGAAGTCCCGACGCTGCGTGCGATGGGTATCTCGCTTCCCATTGCGGGGCTTGAGGACATCGTCACCGGCCTGGGCGACTTCCACTACTACGAGAACATGGTGGACAGCCCGATGAAGGCGTTCACCCTCTCGGCGTTCGCGGCCATCGCAGCCCAGATCCACAAGACCCGAGCCCGAACGGCTCACACGCTCAAGGTGTCTGACGCGGCACCGTACATCTTCGCACCAAAGCCCTACGGGCACTGCTGGATCGGAGATCGCGTCGGCACATCGGTGCTCGGCTACCCGGTCGAGCATCAGTTGTTCGTGGAGCGGATCCGAAAGGTCAAGTACCGCATCGACAAAGACGGCATGAAGCCGTTGGAGATCGAGATCGGATACCGCGAACCGAAGAACCCAGCTCTGCACATCCTCGAAGAGATCAAGCGTTTCAACGGCGCTATGGGACAAGCGGGGATTCTCTAACCGAAAGGCACGCCGCATGATTCCGTCACAAGAGACTCACAATCCGAACGACCCGCGACAGCACGTCGTCTGGGCGCTCCGCAATCTCCCGTTGATTGCAGGCGTCGGGGCGATCACGCATCCGGCGTACCTGGCGGATTGGTCAGAGCACTTGTGGAAGTGCGGCTTTCGGCATGTCGACTGGCTCCGGGAGCTGGCTGATGAGGACGGCAACATCCACGTCAGTCAGCTTCCTGACCAGCAGATCAAGTTCCAGCCGGCCTTCCGAGGCCAGCGGCACGACATGAACAACGCAGCGAGGTGGGCCGAGAAGGACGCTCCCGACCCAGAACCCGTGCGTATCCCAGACATTCGCAAGCTCACAGACCAGGAGAACCGAGCGATGCTCGCACAGTACGAACGAGACGGGTGGATCAAGAACGACCGCCCCGGCCCAGCGATGGCCGAGGTCGTGGAGTGACGGAGCTATTCAACCCCGATAACCCTTGGGAGACAGCACTTTTGTTCTTCGCCGTGTTCTGTTCGGTACTGCCTGCGTTGCTTCCGTTCTGGTTCAAGATCAAGAAGATCGACAGCCAGGTATCGAACTCGCACGACGAGAACCTCCGCGACGAGATCACCCGAGGGTTCAAAGAGGTCCGCGAGGACATCCGACTTCTACATGAGGCGCTGAACATCGAGCGCCGCGAACGCATCGCTGGTGACGAAAAGAGGTGCGCTTGACATTCCCAACCAACCCACTCGAAGCGATCGGAGCTGACGGCGCATTCGAGATCGGCGGCGGTGATTTCAGCTTCGGCCAGGACTACACCGAGCAGATCATTCGGTCGCTGTTCACGATGCCGCCTGTCCGACTCGACAACGCGATCACCCTCCTCCGCGAGCACCTGCTGAAGCTGCCTCTGGAGGCGCTGCAGGGGTTCAAGGAGATGATCCCGGACTGGGCCGAAGGCGCGTTCGACACCGTTACCGGTGCTGTCGATGCGATCATGGACGCGCTCAGCGAAGGTCCGCTGTTCCTGAAGCTCGCAGAGTTCCAGGTGTTCCTCCAGCGGCTGCTGACCGAACCCGGAGAGGTCATCGGGGAGATCCCCCAGGCTCTGGTCAACGGTCTGACGAGCGCCCTGGAGACCGTGAACAACACGATCCAGACCATCGTGGACATGCTGCTGCAGGCCCTCGGCATCGACCCCAAGGGCGACCTGCTTGACCGGATCTTCGACCTCAGCGACGAGATCGAGTGGCTGCAGGACACCGCGAGCCAGGTAGCCTCCGGGCTCCAGCAGACGTGGAACCACTTCTGGTCGGCCCTGACCGGGCGCAGCCCGGGCGAGGACCAGACCGTCGTTGAGCCGGCCGAGCAGCTCGGTGAGCTGGCCGGTACGACTCAGTCGAACTCGTCTGCCATCGCCGAGCTGCAGGCTCGCCTGGACGCACAGGACCACACCGACATCGCTGGCGGGGATGACTTCGAGCGAGTCAACACCACGGCGGTCGGCCCCGGCTGGGCCGAGTTCTATACCGGCGGCGGCTACGGATCGGGCAGAGGCTACTACGCGATCAAGGACGGCCATCAGGCCGAGTGGACCGACCAGGGAGCCACACAGAACACCGCACGGTTCGTCCGTACGGACCCGGCCGACGAGAAGACGGTCACCGACTACCAGAAGATGACGCTCGTCGTCGGCACCATCCCCGGTGAGGCTGCAGGCCCCTTCCGGGGCGGCTCACACATCCGGTTGTGGCTGCGCGTCAACGACAACGCGCCTACGGTCGGCATCACCGACGGGGTCTATGTCGAGGTCGGTGGCGCGAACCTCGCGCAGTTGGGCTACCGGCGTAGCGGCTCTGACCACTTCGTCGGCTCGGCGTTCAACTGCTCCTGGGGAGCCGGGACCATCTTCACGTTGGTCGCTGGCACGGTCGACGGCATCGAGAAGGTCGAGTTCTACAAGAACGGCTCTCGACTGGCCCTGTGGTCCGACGACGGGCTCCTGTCGGCTATCGGCGCTGGCTTCCGGCGCTGGGGCTGGGAAGGCCAGGCCCGTAACCGCAACCTCGGCCAGGGCACCCCGAGTTCGGTCACCCGCGTCACGATCAACGACAACGACCCCAGCGGTCTCGGTGGCGGCTCGGTCCACCTCGAAACCGGCGTCGTCGGCATCCTGCAGATCCCCAACGGCGGCACAGGTGCTACCAGCGCGGCCGAAGCCCGCGCCAACCTCGGTGCCGAGGCGGCTATCCCGGCAGGGACCGTCGCGCAGTACTGGCGCGGCGACAAGACGTGGCAGCCGCTGAATAAGGTCGCTGTAGGGCTCCACCTGGTCGACAACACGTCGGATGCCCAGAAGATGTCGGCTCCCGCCGTGCTGACGAACAAGACGATCTCCGGGGCTGACAACACGCTCACCGACATCCCAGTGGCAGCACTGGGTCTCGGAGCCGTGAACGCAGTGCGGGTAATCGCGGGCGTTCCGATACCGAACTCTGTGACGATCTGGATCGGGACTGAGGCCCAGTTCCAAGCTCTCCCAACGAAAGACGCCAACACCCTGTACTTCAGGACGGCGTAATGGCGGGGATCTCGTCAGGGCTCGAAGGCATTCGGGCCATCTCGTGGAACACCGTCCCCATCCTGAAGGTCAGCCTCGGCAACGACCAGGTGTGGCCAGCGTTCGACCCGGTGCTGACTCCGGTCACGGCGGTCGGCGCGTACACCTACAACATCCCGGCACAGGCCGAGTTCATCGACGTGATTCTCCTCGGAGCTGGCGGTGGTGGACAAGGCATGGGCTCCGCCACTGCGTGGGGCCAAGGCGGCTTCGGCGGTTCCTGGGTGACGGCCACGCTCAGGCGTGGCGTCGACATCCCGTGGGCGGTCACACAGATCACTGGCGTCATCGGCGCTGGTGGTACCGCAGGGCCTGGTTACATCTTCGGACAGACCGGCGCGGGCGGCAAAGGGGGCGACACCACAGCCACCTTCTCGGGCGGTGGCACGCTCATCGCTGCCGGTGGTGCTGGAGGCAATTCGAGGAACCTGGACTTCGGAGGTAAGTCCCCGAATCCTGCCGACATGGTGTACCGAGACCGGACCTACGACGGCGGCGCTGGGCAGCTCACCCCAAGTGGTATCGGGTACGCACCTGGTGGCGGCGGCGCAGCCGCAACGGTCTCAGTGGGTATCACCGGTTTGGCCGGTGGTCCCGGTGCCCGTGGCCAGGCGTGGTTCCTGGCGTACTAAGGAGGACGATGGAGTACGACTACGCCCTCCGGTACGAGGGCCAACAGACACCCGATGGTCCGTGGGTGGAGGTCATAGTTCCCGCAGCCAGCCTCGCAGAGGCTCGGGCCGGGTACGAGGCGAGCCTGCCGACGATGATCGACAACCCCAGCATCCGCAATCTGCAGATCGTCTACACGCCCAAGATCCAATGGACCGTGTGGACTGAGTGACAAGAAACCCCCCTCTTGAGGCTGTATGGCCTTGGGAGGGGGGGCTTTTTGCGTTTCAGGGGGTAATCCCTGCCAGCTCCGACATTCGCCTCGCTATCTCCTCGTCACGGGCTGCTGAGGCCATCTGGTACTTCATCGCCATGCGCGGAGTCGTGTGCCCGAGGCGCACCATCAGCTCCTTGGTCGTCGCACCGGCCTGAGCCGCCAGCGTGGCTCCCACGGCCCGGAGGTCGTGGATGCGGAGGTCCGGTCGACCGATCTTGGCGTAGCCCTTCTTCAGCGAGCGAGTGAACGCAGACTTCGACAGCCGCTGCCCCCGCGTGGTGGTCACCAGGAGAGCTTCCGGCCCCTTGTTCATCTTCGTCCGGTCAGCCATGTGCTCGCGGATCATCGCCGCGACGTGAGGCGGCACGGTCACCGGCCGCTTGGACCTGACGGTCTTGGTGTTGCCGACGACGATCTTCTCGCCGACGCGGGCCGCGCCCCGGCGCACGCGGAGCTTCATCGTCTCGCCGTCATCCACGATGTCCTTGCGGCGGATCTCGATCAGCTCACCGAACCGCAGGCTGGTCCACGCCAGGATGTAGACGGCCACGCGGTAGTGCTCGAACACCTCCCCGGCCACTACGTCCAGCTCCTCCGGTGTGAGGGCTTCCACGTCGCGCTCAGCGGGTGCCTTCTGCTCGATCCGGCACGGGTTCTCCGACACCAGCTTGTCCTCTACAGCGGTATTCATGACCGCCCGGAGTACGTTGTAGGCGTGCCGCCGTGCCGTCGGGTACTGCTTACCCATCCCGGCCCACCACGCCCGGACAAGGGCGGGGGTCATCTCGGCGACCGGGGTGTCGCCCAACACCGGGTAGATCCGCTTGCGAGCGTGCGTGCTGTAGAGATCCTTGGTGCCGCCAGCGAGGTCTCGCTCGGCGATCCACTTCTTGGTGTACTCCTCGACCGTGATGGCACTCGCCGCAGCCTTCTTCTCGCGCTCGGCCGGCGGGGTCCACTCCTCGTTGTCGATCAGCCGCTTCTCAGACGCGAGCCACGCTTCGGCGTCCATCCGGTTGTCGTAGTTCCTCGGCCCGAAGTACCGCTGCCCGTCGATCGGGCTGACGTACGACGCTTGCACTCGACCGCTGCGCTGGGTCCGCAGCGATCCCCATCCTCTCCGTCTTGCTGCCATGCGAAACAGGCTACCGGAATGCGACCTTATTGCGACCTTCAGACGTCTTTGCGTGTCCGTGAACAGGCATTTTTGTCCACTTCAAGGTCGCACAGGGTCAGAGCTAAAAACAGGGTCTGAGCTGGGAGAATGTGACACGCCGACCCCCTTACTTCCAAACTAGCTACGCGGGTTCGATTCCCGTCGCCCGCTCCACAGGTCAGAGGTGGTTTTTAGCCCGAGGACCGGATCCCCGAGAGGGGGCCGCGACCTTAGAGCGACACTAATGACCTGCATTTATGCTGCCCGGATACAGCGACACATCTGCTACCTTCGACCTCCGACAGACGAAGAAAGCCCCCCGCCTGCTGCAACAGACGAGGGGCGGTACACCAGATCGGAGCTGGTGCAGTGAAGATTCTCTCACGTGACAAGGTCGCACTTAAGGTCGCAACGGCCGGAACCGTCGCCGTCGGCGGTCTGGCCTTCAGCCTCAGTTTCACCGCGCTGAGCGAGCTGTCAGCGGCCAACGGAGTGGCTCAGTCGTGGATGGTCCCGCTCGTTATCGACGGAGGCATCCTCGTCGCGACGATGGCGACCGTGGCCCTGAGCCGACACGGTTGGTACGCCTGGGCGCTGCTGATCCTCTCGTCGCTGATGTCGGTCGCGGGCAACGTGGCCCACGCCCAGCCTCACGGGCTCATCGCGATGGTGATCGCGGCGATTCCGCCGTTGTGGCTCCTCGCATCGACGCATCTGACGGTCCTCCTCTACCGGGAGGCCCAGGAAAGTGGCTCAGAATCGATCTCAGAGCCTCTTCTGACCAGGGGTTTTGCCGAAGCAGCTTGACTGCGCCCGACCGGGCATAAAGTACATAGACAGACTATGTATTTAGGAGGCACAAAAAAAGGGCTCCAGAAGGGCCAGCACGAAGCCAGCCCCTCCAGAGCCCAGAGGGTGCTACCGGGTAGCTCACTTACCGATGGGGCGCATCAGCGCCTCGACGGAGTCACGTTCGACGCGGATCAGCCTGGGGCCGAGCCGCACGGCCTTGAGCCGGCCGTCGGCGATGTAGCGGCGCACCGTCTTGGTGCTCACGCCGAGGAAGTCGGCGGTCTGTTGGATGGATGCTCTCTGCGGCATTCAGCTCTCCTTGGGGTAGACGACGCGCTCGATCCCGGATGCAGCGATCAGGTTCGAGCAGGCGTAGCAGGGCTCTCGGGTGACGTAGAGGGTCGCTCCGATGAGGTCTTCGCGGTCGCAGTAGAGCAGTGCGTTTGCCTCAGCGTGGACAGCCACGCATCGAGTTGCTCCGCTGCTGTAGTCACTGACTCCAGGAACCGCCCCAGAGAGTCGGCGAGGGCACGTACTGCATCCTGCAGCTCCCGCAGGCGCTCCGTTGTAGCCAGTTCCGCGAACTCGTCGGTCCTTGACGACGACTGCACCAACCTTGCTCCTTTCACAGTCCGATCGCTGGGCCGCTGCCGTGGCGATCCCGAGGAAGTACTCGTCCCAGTCCGGTCGACTCATCAGAAGAAGATCGGCACGTTGACGCCGCCCCCGGCGGGCACGAAGATCACGCCGTTCGGGCCGGTGTAACCGGGTGCGGAGCCGCCACCGTCACAGGCCGTGAGGCCCAGGGCGAAAGCGACGACGAGCAGCAGGACTGCGATGGTCTTCATGAGGTCTCCTTGTCGAGTTGTCGTTCCAGTTCGAGGATTTGGGCCTTGAGCCCTTGGTTCTCCAGCAGCGCCTCGGCGAGCTGGCCTTGTGCGATGTCGTTGGCCTCGTCCTTGCGGACGGCCTCGTCGGTAGCGTCGTGCAGTCGACGGATCAGGTCCGGGAGGGCTCCGTGGAGACCCGCGACGAAGTCCGCGTCCTGCTCCCGGTGGAATGAGCCGAGCCACAGCTTGCTGCCGTCGGTCTGGTCGACAGCGAAGACCTGCCACTGCAGGTGCTCGTCACCGTCGAACTCGACCACCCAGTAGCGGGATTTGGCCTCCGTGGTGTGCGACCACTGCTGGTACAGCACGTCGAAGAACTCGTGGTCCTCAGCCTCGTACATCGAACTCCTTCATGATTCGGTCGAACGCTCGCTGCTGCACGCGCATCTCCAGGGCAACCGTCCGCTTCAGCCACGCCCACTCGCCGTCGTGGTTGATCTCCCACTGGCTCTTGAACGCCACATCCTCGACAAGGAAATCGACTGTCAGCGTGTGGATTCCGGTGTTGCTCACCTGGAAGGTGATGCCCTCCTCGGCGATGTACCAGGGCAGCTCCTGGCCGTCGAAGAAGACGGCCCGGTCTGTCACCACGACATCAGGAAAATGGTGCATCGTTGATGTACCCCTCCTTGGTGAGGGCCTCGAACACCTGGTCCACGACCTGGTTGACGTGGCCCCCGAACCAGACCGGAGCCATGTGCTCGAACGCAGAGAACGACTTGTGGGTCAGCACCTTGCCGTCGGGAGTCCGAACACGAAACTCGAACTCCCAGTTGACCTTTACGTCGTCGGCCATCAGCGCCGACCCAGGTACGGGATGATGTTGGCCCGGAACTCGAAGTAGAAGCCGGGAGGCCGACCTTCGGGGACATCGGCGGTGTAGACGCCGATCTCGTCTCCCTCGATCGTGCCTAGCTGGCTGAGCTTGTGGATCGCCAGACCCATCAGCTCCTCGGTGAGCTTCCCGTTCGGTGCGGGCAGCACTACGTTGGCTTGTGCCATCAGTTCTTCTCCTTCAGTAGTTCTGCGATTGCGATGAGCGCGTTCAACTGCGCCACCTTCAGCTCGAAGTCCGCGTCGAAGGTCATCCGACGGCGACGAGCCACCCTCTTGGCTTCTTCCAGGTAGTTGGTGTCTGTCAAGTTGCCCTCCTCAGTAATCAGCGCCGTAGAGCGAGCCCCACGAACGCTTTCCAACTTCGGGGTCGGTGCCGATCAGCACCGGACCCATCTCCTCGGCCATCAGTCGAGCGATCTCGCGAGCGCCCCAGTTGGCCTTCTCAGCGGGCAGAGACGCGACGATCTCGTCGTGGATGGGCAGACGTAGGTACGGGGTGAATCCGGCTTCGTGGAGGCGAATCAGCGCCTTGCAGGTCACATCCCGAGACGTGGACTGGATCTGGTAGTTCAGCGCCGAGTACGTCCGAGAGCGGTCCACCGGCAGCCGCCGGCCCATCGGGTTGATGATGTACCCGTTGCGCTTCGCCTCGTTGGCGAGCTTGCGGCTGTACCGCGTCACTCCGGGATACGCCTTGTCGAACCCGTCCACGACCTGCTTCGCGGTCTCGATCGAGATCCCAGTCTGCTCGGCCACCGTGTTGGCCCCACCGCCGTAGACCCGGCCGAAGTTCACCGTCTTGGCATACTTCCGCTCCGGGTCGTCCTTGGTGATGTGGTCCCCGAAGGCAGCGCGAGCTGTCATCAGTGGAGGTCCGCACCGTCCTTGAACGCCTGGATCATCGTCCGGTCGCCCGAGAGCGCGGCCAGGACGCGAAGCTCCTGCGCCTGGTAGTCGATCGAGGCCATGACGTGACCGGGGTCAGCGAGGAAGCACCGACGCACCGTCCAGTCGGACGCGGGCAGCGTCTGCGCCGGGATGCCAGTGATCGACATGCGCGAGGTCCGCGCCTGCAGCGGGTTGACGAACGTGTGGCACCGGTCCTCGGAGTCCCGAGTGTCCAGGAACGTCTGGACCCACGACGTGCGCCACTTCCCGAGCTTCTTGGCCTCCTGGACCATCTCGGCCAGGTGAGCTTTCTCGCCTCCCGCAGCGATCATGTCCGCGTAGAACCCCTTGTCCACCTTCCGCTTACCGGAGTCGGTGAACGCGGTGAACTTGTGTCCCAGCTCCTCGAACGCCTCCGCGACATCCTCGGTCGCGTTGACCTTCTCGATCCCGTACTCGTTGAGGAGCACGGCCTCCCAGACCTGCTGCTCCCCCAGCCACTTGTCGGCAAGCTGCTGCGAGTACTCCACGTCGAGCAGGAACCCGCGCCGGTCGATGTAGCTGCAGATCTCGGAGATCTTGTGCTCGTACGGCACCAACGGCCGGCTCACGTCGGGCACCAGCGGTGCCAGCGCACTGCAGATCCGGGCCGTGAAGACCGTGTCCATCCCCGCGTACGTCAGGTACTCCGGGTGGTACAGGTCGATGGTCGACCAGATCTTGGCCTTGGTCGTCTTGTGCTCCTTGGCCAGCTTGGCCATGAGCCCCTTGACGTTCTCAGCCTGCTCCTTCGAGATGAACTCCGCGATCAGCTCCTCCAGCGAGTGGCCGAACCCACCGGCCCCGAAAGGCCGGGGGTCCACCAGCTTCGCCAGGATCTGCGTATCCAGGATCTTAGGCCAGAGCGACTCCATCTTGATCCCGAAGCACCGGTCGAGCACCTGGAGGTCGTACGAGGCGTTCTGCATCACGATCTTGTTCAGCACGTCGAGCGCCTCATGCACCTCCTCCCGCCCCAGCATCTCCAGATCCTCGATGGGCAGCACCCAGGATTCGGTCTGAGTACCGAACTGGACTAGGCGGCAACGGAAGTCGGCGCTGTAGATGTCCAGCCCGGTGGTTTCGGTGTCGACGGCGAGGCAGTTCTGATGAGCCCGGATGAAGTCGCGGAAGCCGTCCAGATCCTCTGGGTGTTCAACGACGTTGATGGTGACGAGGTCTCCTTGGACCTCATGCCGCAGCTCGATCATGCTTCTCCTAGTACGGGTTCCGTTCGACCGAGGCCGACGAATGAACGCGAGTGACTGTGTCCCTGTGGACGATTGGGCCGACGACCTCCTTCTTGGCCGTGCCGTCAGCGACGAACCGGGCAGCCAGCAGGTTGTGCTGCCAGGTCGTCAGGAGTCCGATCTCGCCACCGAAGTTGATCGTGGCGTTGTCGGTGCCGCCCGTGTACCGGACGGTGTTCTCTTCGACATCGGCGACCTCCTTCATCAGGTCAATCGCCATGCGCCGCAGGCCAACAGCCTGCACATCGATCGGTAGCGCCTCATCACGCGGCAGCGCGATCACTACCTGGATCCGATCGGCCATCAGTGGTAGATCCCCCGGACGGTGCGCGAGATGGTGGCGGGGTTCACGCCGTAGTTGTCGGCGAGATCCTTCTGCTTCATGCCACCCCGGTACGCCTCCCGGATGTCCCGGACCTCACGCTCGGTGAGCTTCTGGCGGTTCGGCCGGTTCGGGCCGACCGGAGCCAAGCTGCCTTTGACGAACGCTTCACCGAAGGTCCGCCTCGCGGTGTCGAGCTGACTCCGCAGATCGGCGTTCTCCGACCGCAGGTTCTGGTTCACAGCCACCTGGCGGTTGACCGCAGTGACCAACCGACCGTTCGCGGCGGTCAGGTCTTCGTTCTTCTGGATCTCCTGCGCCAGTTCAACCTTGGCGACCCCGAGGTCTCGGGCGAGCTTGGTGTTCGCTTCTCTCAGGTGCTTCTTCCGCATCAGCGGCCTCCCTCTCGACGGAACCGCTCGGTCTCCTCGGCGGTCATGTAGTAGAAGTCGAGGACGAAGTCCCAGTTGATGGTTCGGGACGTGCCGTCTTCGAACGCGATGATCAGGACACCCTCTTGGGTGTCGAGGATCGGCTCGCCGTTGAGCACCTTGGTAGCGGCCGTTGGCGAGGTTGACGATGGTTGCTCGTTGCGACATGCTCAGCCTCCGTAGCTGTAGGGTTCGGTGGGGATGTCCTGGTAGGTGTTGGGAGCGATCTCCCGGAGCTGCCGAAGCAATTCCCCTGCCAGTTCCCGGATTTCGGCATCCGCGGCCTCATGCCAGCGGTTCTTGATGACGTACCGCCACGCCCGGTGGTTGCCCGTGACGACCATCGGCGAGTTGGTCATGTTCGGCAGAACGGCCCGAGCCGCTTCACGCGCCTTCTTCCGGGGGAATCCGGCATCGCTGAAGATGTGGACGAGGTACTCGTACGCCTCCTGGGCGAACGACTGAACGTCCAGCAGGACTTCCTTGGCCTTGTCGGCGTCGGAGCCCGACAGCTCCGTAAACGCCGGGGGCACATGGATTCCCAGCTCCGTGGGATCGACGTACCGCTGCGACACCACCGAGAAGCTCAGGTGCCTGTGACGCTCCAGTTCGGTCAGGACCGACCGGCTGGCCTCGATGTAGAACGTCGCGCTGGAATGCTCCAGCACCGACTCATGGCCCACGTCGAGGATGTGGTTGAGGTAGTCGACGTTCTCCCGCGTCTTGGGGTTCGGTCGGTCGAAGCTGAGGTAGCAGTTCCGGCCAGCGAACTCCGCGAGTTCGTCTGCCGACGTGACGGTTTCGTCATCACCGACGTAGTCGGTGCCTGCCCAGCTCGGGTCTTCGAGGATCGTGGATGCGATCAGTTGGACTTTCATACTCTCCGCTCAGAGTTGTGAGGGGGCCAGTCGTCGTTGCTGGCCCCCGGTGGCTGTCAAGCGTGGATCAGCCGTTTTTCTTGCTGGGGTACTGCGCGGGGCACTGCTCGTTGCGAGGAGCGGTGCAGGAGAACAGCGCGTAGGTGTTCCCCGCCTTGGAGACACCGGACTTGAACTCCATCTTGCCGTGCTTGCAGAACCGCTCTTCGCCGCCAGGGGCTTCCTGCGCCTGCTGCGGAGCCCGAGACTGGCGCTGCTGGCCACCGCCGCCGCTACCGCCGCCACCGGAGTTCGGCTTGCTGCCGCCACCCAGGTTGGCGAAGTGATCGGCCATCTTGGTCACCCGGTCCATCAGGGCGAACCACTTCTGGCCCTGGCCCAGCTTGGCAACCTCGTCGGGATCAACGCCCAGGTCGACCAGAGCCTCCGTGACGCTGGCGTACTTCGGCACCAGCCACGGCGCGGAGTAGCTGCCGTCACCCTTGAACGTGATCGACAACGCGTCGGCCGGCGCAGGCCGCACCTCCACGGTCTGGGTCTGCTGGGCAGGGGGATCCCAGGGCGACTCAGTCGGCGTCTGCTGCTGCGCTTCTTCAGCAGGAGCGGTGTCGACCGGCGCGCTGGCGAACGGGTCTTCGTAGGACAATTGGTTTCCTCTCACTTAATGGGGCATGCGCCGTTGGCGCACTCTTCATCGACACCGTCAGCGACGGCTTTGATCGCAGCAGCCTCGTACTGCTGCTTGGTGATTCGCTCGTAGGGAGCCTGCGGGAAGCTCTCCTCCGGGAAGATCGTGGAGCCCTTGATCAGCCCAGAGAACCTCTGCAGATCGGCGGCGACATCCACGCCCTCGTAGGCGTCCGGGTCGACGTTGGCCGTGAAGCTCACAGCGTTGTCGGCCCAGCACGTCTGGTAGAGCGCCTGGAACGCCAGGAGCTGGTGCAGCGTCAGCTCGTTGGCTGACTCCACGATGTCCTCGGCGTCTCGGCCGAACCGTGCGGCCACGGCCTCGACCAAGGTGTCCTTCGTCGGGATCTCGACCACCCAGGTGTTGCCTGACTTGTCGTACTGGTCCTTCTCGACGTGGTACCCGTCAGCCGCGTACTGGGACGCGGTGAGGAACTGGTCGTTGTCCAGCACCGAGAACCGGATGCGCCGGATGAAGTACCGGGAGAAGATCGGGTGGATACCCTCACTGACTCCAGGCATCTTCGCGATGGTCCCTGTCGGGGCCACCGTGCGCTTCTTGACCGGCACCGGGATCCGCAACTCATGGCTGAACTCCTCGGCCGCTCTGTCGACCTCAGCGGCCATCTCCCGCAAGAAAGCGGTGAACCGCTTGTCTCCGGGTGCCTGCGAATACCTTCGGCCTGTCAGGGCCAAATAGGAGGCCACTCCGAGGTGCCCAACACCGATGCGCCGGTTGCGATCCAGAACCTCTCGGCTCTTCGGATCAGCGACCGCTGAGAACGTCGCCCGGATCAGGAACCGCGTCATCAGACGGTGGGCTCGGATCAGGTCGATGTAGTCGGTCTTCCCGGCGTCGGTAACGAACGCCGCGAGGTTGATGTGCCCTAGGTTGCAGGGCTCCCACGGCTCCAGCGTGATCTCTCCACACGGGTTGGTGCAGACGACCTCGTTGGGCTCACCGACGTTGGACAGGCTGCTGTCCCACATCCCCGGCTCGCCGTTGCGTACGGCTCCCTCGGAGAGAGCCTTCAGCACCCGGTGTGCCTTCGTGGAGCGCGGGTTGAGCGGGTCGACAGGAGCCTTGGCCAGGCTCCAGAACGCATCGTCCACCTCGACGGAGATGTTCGTGGTCCAGTGAGATCCGCTGTCCTGCTTGATGTTGGTGAACGTCTCGACCTGCCAGTCCGCCCAGTGCATCATCGCCATGCGAGCCGACCGGCGAACACCGCCTGCCACCACACACTGCGCGATGGCGTGGTCGATCTCCATCGCATCGAGACCGGTCAGCGCACCGCCGTCCTCGAACCTGTACTGCTCGCCTTCGCGGGCACACCGGCTCAGGATCTCGGAGACCTCGGTCAGCATCTTCGCCAGAGGCACCGGCCCAGAGGCCGTGCCGCCGAACGTCTTCAGCTTGCGACCCGCCGCCCGGACGCGGGACACGTCGTAGACGCGCTCCTTGTGGGCGACATCATCCCGGTAGTGGGTGTCGATCAGGTCGACCAAGGCGGCTGCCCAGCCCTCGCGGGAGTCCTCGATCACGAACGCATCGACCCAGTCAGAGTCGTAGCGGCTCGACAACTGACCCGCCTCGGCCAGGTCAGCGTAGTCGTCGTGGTCCTCGTCGCAGACGATGTGGACTTCCAGCTCCTGCTTCACGTGCGGGTAGTCAGCGAGGAATCGGTTCGAGTAGTTCGCCCCGACGCCACCGCCCTCCATGAGGCGCATGAACGTGAATTCGAAGTGGTCCGAGGGCTTCTCGGTCCACCCGCTCACCCAGCAGTTGAACAGGTGCTGGGCGTTCTTGACGCCCGACGCCCACAGATGTCGACCAGCGGGCAGGATCTTGAACTCCCGCATGAGTCGGAGCAGATCTTCTCGCTCTCCTGGGAGCTGATACCGACTATCAACAAGCGCGAGGTTCCCAGAAACCACTCGCTCCACAGTTTCCGGCCAAGTTTCTCGCGTTCCGTCAGGCTTAACCCTGGAGTACGTCCGATTGTAGACAAGCTCTCCTGTTGGCCCCCAAGGGATTTCACCCTCTGTCACTACTTCCTCTCAGTCAGTTCGTATGCCTTGAAATAGGCGTCAGCCGAATCGCCCTTGGAGAACGAGACACCGTACTCATCGCCACCGATCAGGCCGGTGACAACGACGCCCTTCTTGCCCCGGAACCAGCGCCATGTGCCTCTGGCGGGGTACTTGGTCTCGTCGCGCTGGACGATGACCTTGGTGCCCTTCTTCACGTCGGCCTCCGCTGGCCGTAGCCAGGGGTGAACACGCCGCCGACGTACTGCTCCAGGTCGTCCTGCGACCAGTTCTCCAGGAGCATCGGCTTCTGGTGTGGGAACAGCTCCGGGAACACCTCGGCTCGGTACATCTCCGAGCCAGGCATCCCGTTGAACGTGGGATCAAGCAGATTTTGCATAGCACCTCCCTCCCAGGAACTCCGGGATCGGCGGCTCGTAGAGGTACTCGTCGCGCAGCTCGGGGTGCTCGACCAGCATGATCGCGATGTTCGCCGTCGGGTCAGAGTGGCCCTCCCCCTGCACCTTTCGGATGTCAGGGAAGATGGCGTGCTTGCTGCCAGGGCCGTCCTTGACGATGACCTTGCCGTTGTCATCTCGCTCAACACCAGCGGTGATCGCGATGATGTTGACGTGCTCGGTGAGCGACTTCACGGCTCGCTTCAGCATCGCCTCGGCAGCCGAACCCCTCTCCGGGACGACGCCGTCGTCGTACCGAACCCTGATCGCCTCTGCGTGGCGCTCGTTCTTGGAGCCCAGTTCCTTCATCGCCAGCGGCAGGATGTCGACCAGGTACCGATTGGTCGACTCACCCCGCAGCGCGTCCTTGACGTTGTCCGACGAGTAGTGGCTGCGCTCCTGGAAGAGATCCCTGGCCTTGGCCGAGCCCGACAGGATGTTGTGGACCTGCTTGCGGACGTAGATCACGGCCTCACCGGGCCGCAGCTCGCCGAGCTTCTTCTGGATGTACGGACTTTCGAGGTACCAGACCCACAGCTCCTGGACGATCTCGTCCGCTGTCAGGTTGGTCTCCCAGCCGATCATCGCTTTGCGGGTGGCCCGCATGAAGAGCTTGTTGATGTCGCCTGTCAAGGCATCACCTTCCGTAGGTACTCCTCCCTGTCCAGACGACGGTCGAGGTTGCGGGTGATCTCCTCGGCGAAGACCTCACGGACCTCGCTGGAGCTGATCCGCCGCGACCGTGCGTTCTTGTGCAGGTACGGCAGCTTGGTGGCTGTCAAGTTTCAGACCTCCCAGACGTGGCCGTCGACCGAGAATCGGCCTCCGACGATCGGAACCAGCTCGGGCTTGACGTGGTTGCCGTCAACCGTCAACAGACCAAACCCGCTCTGCCAGTTGGCCGTTGCACCCTTGAGGTACTGGGCCAGTTTCATGTTCATCAGGTTGCCGACCTCCATCGACCACAGCACCTTCTGGTGGCCTCCGTAGCCCCAGGTGTGGGGCTTGATGCCTTGCCGGTGGGTGTGACCGATGATCACCGACGTGCCGAACCGCTGCATCGCGTTGTACGCGGTGTCAGCCGACTTCTGCGTCACCCGGACGCCGCCACGGTGGCCGTGCGTCGAGATCCAGCCCGGAGCCACCTTGTAGAACTCAGGCAGCACCGTCACGCCGAAACCGTCGAAGTCCAAGAGGTTCTCGAACTTGAACTGGTCGGCGTACTCGACCAGAGCTGGTGCGAACTTGTGCAGATAGTCGAACGGCCGGCGGTCGTGGTTGCCTTCGTGGACGCCGACAGGGCCGTCGTACACGGCCCGCAGCGGGGCCAGGAACCTCGTCTTGGCCTGCTCCGAATCGGGCTTGATCCGCTGGGCGAACTCCTCCGACGAACCCTTGGTCCACCGAGACGGGCTCGGGTAGTCCATCAGGTCGCCGATGTGGACGACCTCGTCGGGCTGGGTGTCGCCGATGAACCCGACCACAGCCTTGAGCTGCTTGCGGTCATCGAACGGGATCTGCGTGTCGGAGATGACGACGATGCGCTTACTCACCCAGTACCTCCACGAACGGACCCTCGGAGATCTTGGCGTGGTCGAGCTTGAAACCGTCGCGGTGCCCCCACAGGCGCTCGTTGTAGTCGGGGTACCGCGACCAGAACGCGTTGCCCGCGCTCCGCACGGTCTTCACGTCCTTCGGTACGTCGGCCAAGGTGTCCCACTGGCGAGGTTCGCCCTCGACAGGCTCCTCGTAGATCCGCTCGACGCAACCGGCGTAACCGGCCATGTCGGTGAACGAATCACGGTGGTAGCCGGTGCCTTTGACCCTGGCGATCTTCATCAGGATCATCAGGTTGGCCACGTCGATGTCGGAGATCTCCTTCTCCAGGTAGCCCGAGAACAGCAGGGCGATGTCCTTGAAGTTCTCTCGCGGGTGGCCGTAGTTCTTGTTGCGCTCACCGTGGATGAGGCGCTGAGCTTCCTCGAGGATGGATTCACTCACAGTCCGGTCTCCGATGCGGTGTAGTAGTCGATCAACTCATCGACCTTGTCGGGTTGATAGCCGATGATCGGCTCGAAATGGTCGGTCACGATGACCGGAACCGAGGACGCCTTCAGTACGTCCTGGACGTACGTCTTGGCCTCGGCGTTGCGCGTCAGGTCGACCACGTCGTACTCGACCCCAGCGTCGTCCAGGAACTGCTGGATCCGGTGGCACGGGCGGCAACCCGGCTGGGTGTAGATCGTGATCGGTGTGAACATCGTTCGCATCAGATCCTTTCCAGCAGAGCGTCTTTGCCCTGCGATGTGACTAGTGAGTTGACATCCTCGCCTTCTGGCATGGGGATGATTCGTGCGTTCGGCAGCGTCTTGGCCACCGACTTCGCGAACTCCATACCGGGCTCGTCGCCGTCAGCCAGGATGTTCACGTTGCGATACCCGAGGAACAGCTCGCGGAAGTGCGGCTTCCACATCTGAGCCCCTGGAACGCCGACCGTCGGGATCCCGCACAGCTCAGCGGTAATCGCGTCGATCTCACCTTCGGTGATCGCCATGTCCCGCGAGTAGCGGGTCAGTGCGACCGTGTTGTACAGCCGGGGCTTATCCCCCGGCATGGTCATGTACTTCGGCTTGCCGTCGTCCAGACGGCGATACCGGATCGCTGCAACCGACCAGTTACGCCAGGGCGACCACCGCATGTACGGGATCGCCAGGCAGCCTCGGTACATCTCATGACCAGGGAGTGGATCTCCCACGAATCCCAGGCCGAACGGTAGAACCTGATGAACCTGAAGACCGCGACTCTCCAAATACTCGGCGGCTGGGCTTCCGTGCAGGCTTCCTCTGTACTGGGATGTTGCCTCCCACAGATAGTCCCTCTGCGATTCGGACAGCCTCTGCAAAACTCACCTCCTCTTCGTGTCGGATGATCGAGATCACGTCCCCTCGGACTCCGCAGGCCAGGCAGTTGAACCCTTGGAGGTCGTAACTGACTGCGGCCGAGGGTGTTTCGTCCCCGTGAAAGGGGCACAGGCACTTGTTCCACTCGTAGTGATCCGGTGGAGGATCCCAGTCCGGGTAGTACCGCTGGATGACCTCCGCGATGCCGGTGGCTGTCAAGTTTGACTCCTCAGCTTGTCGGCCTCGATCGGCGCTATGCGCTCCCCGATGACCTGGACGGCCGGGGGCTTACGCAGGTAGTCGATCGCTCGCTGGAGCATCTCGATGCAATCCCGCGCCCAGCCGAGGATGTACTTGTTGCACATCGTGCAGAGCAGCCCTCGAACGATGCCCGTCTTGTGGTCATGGTCTACCGATAGCCGTTTCCTCTTTCCGTTCGCCCGCTGGCAGATGTAGCAGCGGCCACCCTGGAACTCATAGATGGCCCAGTACTCTTCAGCGGTGATGCCGTAGGTGGCCAGGATCCGGGTCTCCCAGCTCGTTGAGCTGCGAGCAGCCTTGAACTCCCGGTGGTGCGTGGCGCACCGTGGGCCGGGATACTTGGCGTCCCGTGTGAGCGGCAACCCTTGGGCCACACAGTCTTTGCACGGCTTCCGTTTGTGCTTACGATTCTGCACCCGGTACCCCGGAGTCCTCTTCGCGGCTCTCCCCATCGCTCCCCTTCGGGTTGTCCATCAGCAGGCAGAAGTACGACAGCACCGCACACGCGATGATGTGTGCGTCGAGCGCGAACAGCACCGGGTTCATCCGGCACCTGTGATGTATCGCCGTGGGAACAGATCCAGCAGAGCCAGCGCGATGAGATCAGCCGCCAGCTCCGGGTCAGCCAGCATCCATGAGTGGAAGCCGTCGACTCCGTAGAAGGAGGCGTTGGTGATCTTGGCCGTGCTCAGGCCGGCCTCGTACGGAACGATCTGATCATGCAGCCCGTGGAGCACGGCGGTCGGTACGCCGTGGCGGTACATCGCGTGCAGCAGCGGTGTCGTGTCGGCCTTCATCAGCGCGAACGCAGCGCGAACGAACCTGAGCCCGGACACCGAATCCCGCAGCATTCCAAGGAAGCTCAGCTTCTCGCCGGTATCTCGCAGGTGCATGGCCTCGTAGCCGTCGCCGGCGATGTCGGTCACGGCCTCCCCGAGCTTCTTGGCAGCTCGGAACGCCAGCGTGGCGTAGTGGCCCACCTTGATGTTGTCGTGGTGTTCCTGGCCAGCAGCCGCGTCCAGCAGGACCGCTGCCGCGACTCTGTGCGGGTGACGCGCCGCGATTTCGACCACCATGCCGCCCCCCCATCGAGTGGCCCGCGAAGATCGCTCGGTGGATGTCAAGTTCGTCCAACGTCTTGAGGGTCACGCGGGTCATGTCCTCGACCGTGTGGCCGGTCGGCAGTGAGCCGCTGCGGCCGTGGTTGGCCGCGTCGAGTGCGATGACTCGGAACCCGTGCTCGGCGAGCCGGGTCAGCATCTCCTCGTACGCCTTGGCGCTCACCGAGAGCCCGTGCAGGAACACCAGCGGGGCGCCGGTGCCTACCGTTGAGACCCCGACGCGGAAACCGTCAGCGAGGACGATGGTTTCGTGCTTCATGGCTTGTCTCCGAAGTTGATGACAGGAATGCCAGCCTTCTGGGCCTCACGCATGCAGTGGCGCGTGCCGACTGACCTACCGAGAGGGAACGCCAGGCAGACATCAGCCCCAGCCCTCACCATCTCGATGTTGCGGAGGACGCCAGCCTTCTTGCCGTGCCACTCCCAGTCCGCACGGTGCAGCTCCGGGGTGACGTTGAAGCCTTCCTGGCGCATCCCCCAAGCCCAGCGGTCAGCGATGTCGTCAGCGCCGCGAGCGCCGCCGTGAACCACCACCAGGCCATACGGGGACCGGTGCAGCTCGTCAGCCAGGGCGTCCCACACCGTGGTGCGGTCCTTCCAGACTCGCGAGCCGGTGATCAGTACCCGACGCATCAGATCTCCCTCCAATGCAGCCCGTCCTCGGACTCGACCAACTTCGCGCCGTAGACGCCGTTGATGATCGCCAGGTACTCGATCTGCTGGGCCTGCAGAATCCCGAACGGGCATTCGTGAACTCCGCTGCGCGGGTAGCGGACTCCGTACTTCACTTGATCCACCTCTTGGCCAGTCGGTCGACGTTCTCCTCCGAGACGTTGCGGGCCAGGCCGGTGACCTCGCGGCCGTGGACCTTGGTCTCGATCACCCGAGGCTTCTTCGGATCCGGGCTCTCCGGGTCGATCGCCTTGTGCGTCCAGACGGTCGGACGCGTCTTGATCAGCGCGCCCAGCACCTGCTGGTGCAGCGGGTTGGCCTTGCGGGGCATGGCGTTCGGAGTGGTCATCTGGGTGTTCCTTTCGGTGGCTGTCAAGGGATGGATGAAAAGGGTTGGGGCACATGACCGTTTGTCGTTTAAGCCAGGGCGGTTCCCGTGCGCTCGCCTTACCGAGCAGACGCGAGAGCCTAGGTCACGTACGGTGACGCCCTGCGCCCCCAACCCCCTTGGTCAACGAAGCTCGATGTCCGGGAGGATGGGCTGCGGCTTGAAGTTGACCTGGTAGAAGTCGTCGGAGACGTTCGCGCCTTCGATCTGCTCCACGAAGTACGTGACGTTGTCCGACAGGCCCAGGAAGTGCTTCTTGAACTGGCCGTTCTGCTTGCAGGTCACGTCCAGCTTCTGGGCTCCGGTGTCGGGCTCGATGGAGCACCGACCCTGGATCTCCAGCAGGTACTTATCGGTGATCCCGTTGAAGAACACGATCCGGCGCGGGATCTCGAAGTTGTCAGCGGCCTTGCCCAGGTTCTCTGAGGCCACGTCGGCGTCGGAGGTACACCCGACCAAGCCCAGACCGGCGGCGAGGGCGATGGCTGCGGTGGCGATGGCTTTCTTCATGTGCGCTACTTTCTGGTTGGTGGCTGTCAAGTCAGTGATCGAAGTCGTTGATCTGCATGGTGTCTCCGATGAACTCCAAGGCGGCGTAGTCATTCCCCGACGGATCAGACTTGCCACCCCGGTTCTTGACCGTGGAGACGTTGAGCGAGTCCGGGCCGAAGCCGTCCGACTCGCGATGGAGCGTGAGGACCATCTCGGGCACACGCCCGATCTGACCCTTGATCCCTCCTAGCGGGATCGCTTTGTCGCCGTCGTTGTACGGGCCGGTGACGTGGTGGAGCCCGATCACGCAAGAGCCAGTCTCCCTGGCCATTTCGTGCAGATAGTCCATCAGCGACTCCAGGCCGCTGAACGGGTCATCCCCGTCCCCCGACTCGGTGCGGACGTTGGTGATGTTGTCCACGACGATCAGCGCAGGGAAGTCCTCGTAGAGCGCGTCGTACGCTGCGAGGGCGTTCTCGATCTCGTCCAACGACGGAGATGCCTTGTAGTTGAACCGGATCGGGATCTCATCGAGGTCGTTGGCAATCGACTCCTCGATGCTCTGTTCCCGGACTGCCCGCGTCGATCGCTCGAGCGACATCCGCTCAGGATGGAGACTGACCGCGAGATCTGGGTGAACGCGTCGGAGTCCGCCGAGAAGTACAGCGTCGGTACCTTCGACTTCAGCGCGTAAGCCAGGACAAAAGCCGATTTACCAGTGCCAGGACCGGCGCATACAAGGACCAACTGACCTCGTCGTAGACGAGTCCCCTTCTGATCAAGTGCGTTCCACACCGTTGGGAGTGGGTCACCCGCGTTCCCTCGGATGTACAGGCTCTGCCTCGGTGTGTACAGCGTCCTCCTCCTTTTCTCGTTCGAGCATCTCCCGGAGCATCCAACCGGGGATGACGTTGTTGAAGCTCACAGACCCTCCTCGATGTCGTTGACCATCTCGCGGACCTCGTCCATCGGCACCAGGTCGTGCCAGGCGTCCAGCCCGACGTGGATCTGCCGTGGGTTGGTCATGGTCGACCGAATGATCCGGGAGTGCGTGTGGCCGTGCAGTAGGATCAATCCTTCATCCCGCAGCCGCCACTGCGTGAAGCGTTGCTCGGCGGTGTGGTCGCCGACGTACGGGAAGTGGCTCAGCAGCACGTTGGTGTGACCGCCTCCGTCGAGGGGGACGCGAAGCCTCGCGGCCGTCGACATGTAATCGAGCACGTTCCAGTACAGCCGGGACAGCCGGGGAGCGTCCCGGTACATCGGGTGAGGCCGATCATGGTTGCCCAGGATCAGCCGCTTGCGGCCTGGCCGGTTCAGCAGCCAGCCCAGAGCATCGAGCTGCGCTCGGGTGCCGCCTGAGCTGATGTCCCCCAGGATCCAGACCACATCTTCCTTGCCGACCTGTTCGTCCCACAGCTCCGCGAGGTGGAGGTCGTGGTCCGGGCCAGCCCAGTCTCGGTCCTCCGCTACCTTGGCGTGGCCGATGTGTAGGTCGGAGGTGAACCAGACGTTGCTCACGCTGGCTCCCTCACGTCGGGCCGACCGTAGGTCTGCCAGATGAACTCTTCGATCTGGTCGACCGCGATGAAGAGGTCATCCCCGTCGATCTTCGTCGGGAGCCCCATCAGGATCGCCAGGATCTTGTCTCGGATCACTGCTTGACCACCCCCGCGTCATGGATCGGCCGGCCAGCTCGGTGCGCCGCCTGCTCCGCGTCCATCGCTCGCTGGATCTGGTTCATCAGTTGGGTGCCTCGAAGCTTCAGCAGCTTCATGGTGTGAGCACCCTTGAATCCGACGCGGTGCATCCGCAGGACCGCCGCCGTCTCATGCGGCGCGTACGGCGACTTCAGCTTCGGGTCGTTGGGATCCCAATCCTTCTTCATGCCTTCTCCTCTTGGTGGCTGTCAAGTTCGATGACGATGTTCACGCGACCCACTCCTTGCCGTTCCACCGCCGACCATCTGGGTAGGCGATGATGACTTCCCGGTCGGGCCGCTCCTCGCTGTGAGCGCGAGCGAACCGGAACGCCGCTTCTGGCGTCGGGAACGGCCAGCGCGAGGGCTGGGCCGACTGGTGCCACTTCGGCATGTCTGGGATCGGACCCAGCTCCACGTAGGTGTAGCTCGTCCCGGTGCTGAGATCGAGCGTCTTCCGGTATTCCTTCATGCCTGCCTTAATGGGGAAGGAGTCTGCGGGTGGCTGTCAAGTTGCGATCACTTAAAAACGGGGCAACTGTAGGACACATCACAGAATTTGCATTTGTCCGGTTCCGGCAACGGGTCGAACATCGAGGCTGCGATGCCTTCCTCGACCCTGTGGAACTCCTCGGTGATGGCTTCACGCGTCCACTTCGTCAGGTCGTAGGGCTTGGTCGGCTTCGGTGCCTTGCCCTTCTTCCCCACCATGAAGTAGTCGCCGGTCTTCGGAGCCTCGACACCGTAAGTCATCGCGACCGCGAGCGCGTACACGCCGAGCTGGAAGTCGTCTCCCGGTTGGTTCCCGGTCTTGTAGTCCCGGACTCGAAGCTCCCCGTCGACCACGACGACGGCGTCGATGTATCCGCGAACCAGGATCCCGTCGAGTTCGATTTCGAAGTACAGCTCGATCGCTGGCGTACCGTCCGGGGTCACCCAGATCTCCTGGCCGGGAGTCCCCCGCCACGCGAAGAACTTCTCGACCTGCTCCAGGCCGACGGTGTACCGGCGCTCGATGTCTCGCTGGCCGTTGTACGGACCTGACCACGTCCACCACTCGAAGTTCGGGGTCTCCTCGGTGAAGGCTCCAACGTCGTTGGCGTAGTGCCAGCGGAACATGTCCTTGGCCTCGTCAAGCGTAAGCGGCATGCCGTAGGACTCCCATACCTCGACCGCCTCGGCGACAGCGTGGAACGCGGTCCCCTGCGGCAGCCAGGCCGCTGGCCGCTGCCACACCTTGTCGATCCGAGCGAGCTTGTACGCCATCGGGCACTTCGTGTACTGGTTGATCTGGCTCACCGAGCGCAGCGGAAGCTTGATCTGCGTCACGGCGCGGCCATTTCGCCGTTGCCGGTCAACGCAGTCTCCACCGTCGAGCCCACGACCTCTCGGATCTCATCCAGCGATGGGCACATCGGGGACTCAACGAAACTGTGTGGCCTCAGCCTGGCTACCAAGAACTCTCCTCTCCCGTGCATCATGTTGTCGTCATGCCGGAAGCCACGTGCGAGCACGTCAACCTGGTCGGCCTTCAGAATCTCCTCGGCGACAGGCCGATACATCGGCTTCGTGTCTCGGCACAGCGGGCTCCGGTACGCGAGCAGCAGGGTGATCAGCTCGCCGACCAGGCCAGCGTGGACGTTCTTCTTGCCTTCACGGCGCACACGCTCACGGCCGGCCGGCCTCACCACACCTTTCGCGTGGGCCAGCAGAACGTGGCCGCTGCGGTGGATGACTCGACCCTTGAAGTCGCCTTCCAAGGCTTGGACGGAGTACCACGGCTTGCCCTCACGGTGCGTGAAGTGCAGGTTCTTGTAGACGAAGACGCGAATTGGCTTGGGGTTCATGCGATCCAGTCATCCAGGTAGTTGTCTTTGACGCTGAAGCGTCGGGTCCGACTCAAGACTTCGATGGCCGCGAGGATCTCGCGGTCCTCGCCTTCGCGCTCCATCGCTTCGTCTTCGACGTTGATCACTTCGATCCCTTCGGCTTGGCAGGCGGTGTCTTCCAGGGGTTCATGCCCAGCCGCCGAGCGCGGCGCATGGCAACCATGATCTCGACGTTCATGAGGCCGAAACCTCCCACGTACCAACGGCTTCGCCGCGAAGGTAGATGTGACCTCCATCGCCGAGCTGGTCGATGACCAGGCCGTTGCGCGAAGCGGCAGCTTCGAGGTGGTCGATGAGGATCTGGCGATGGCTCGCCGATACCTTCGTATTCTTGCCGTCGCGGTCACGGGTGGCAGTCAAGGTGAACACAGGTCAGGTACCTCTCAGTAGTCGGAGTGCTGGAGTTCGAAGCCTTCGAGGTCACCGACCTCGTCGTCCCACGCGGACGGGTTGCCGCGCCAGTCGTCGCGAAGCCTCTGGCCGCTGGCGTTGTAGCAGGCACCGCAGTTGCGACAGTCCACGTCGCTCTGGCCTCGGTACCTCTGCACCTCATGGCCGCACCATGAGCAGTCCCACGCGGCGTAATCGCCGTCGATGATGAACCCTTCGGCGTCACGCACAGCTTCGACGTAGCGGTAGTTGTTGGCCATGATCAGCTCCCCAGCTCGTTGGCGATGGCTTGGTGGGCAGCCTCACGGAAGGTCAGCCCGTCGTCGTACGCGTCGTGGTAGGTCCAGTCCGCGATGTCTCGTCGGCCGACCCCGAACGTCTCTTGCATGTAGGCGTCCAGGTTGGCCATCCACAGGTGGAAGCTCACAGCTACCTCACTTCTTGGTGGTGGAGAACAGAACGCTCTTGCGTCCGTTGATGCACAGACCGCACCTAGCGCAGGCCGATCCCTTGGCGTTGATCAGGTCGAAGTCTCGGTTGTTCAGCTCCGGGCAGCGCACGGCCGTCGGGAACTGTGCCTTGCCTTCGGCGAACGTCGTGTCGACGTAGGCGATGTTGATGCCCTTGCCTTCCAGGAACCGGGCCACGTCTACGTTGTCGGGATCCGCGCTGAAGTACAGCGACAGGTTCGACAGCTTCTGTGCGTGCAGGTAGACCGCTGCGGTCTGAACCCTGGTGTAGGCCCAGAACTGCACGTCGCTGAAGTCTCGGATGACACGCGCCCACGCTGCGACGTAGGTCGGGCTGAAGAAGTCGCCATCCCAGTGGATACGGAACAGCTTCGGAGCCTTCTTCTTGTCGCAATCCTTGACGAAGTCTGCCATCATCTCGGACAGCAGGGTCACGGTGTCTGTCAAGTCAGCGTCACGCAACAGCTCCCAGTTGTGCAGCAGCACACTGCTCACGGCTTTGCGGACCTTCTCCAGCTTGCCCGCGTAGCACACCTTGGCACAGAACGCGGTCGCGTCCGGGCAGGAGAACCCTTGCCCACTGGGCAGACCGATGCTGTTCGCGATGCCTACGGTGGCGTTGCCGCCTTTGGTGACGTGGACGTAGTTGGTGACTTTGCGGTCGTTCGATCGCTTCAGCGATGCCATGTCTAAAACCCTTCGGTGGCTGTCAAGTCAGCGGACGCGAATGATGTTGGTGCCTCGGCAGACGTAGATCTTGCCGTCGATGTACACCTTGCGCTCGGAGGACATAGTGAATCCTTTCTCGGTGGCTGTCAAGTCTCAGGCCCAGCGACGTTTCGTCGGCCGGGGGTGGCGAACCTTCGGAGCGTTCTTACGCGGTGCCTTGCGGATGACGGTGTCGCCAGTGATCGTGATGTCTTCGACCAGGGCAGCCTCACGCTCTGCAGCGATCTCGGAGGTCGGGACGTTGACCACTTCCGGCTTGTTGCTGAAGTCAGTCCACCCCTTGGTGCCCTTCTCCAGCTCAGCGTCGACGGTGCGAACCGGCGACAGCTCAGGTGCGACGAACGGTGTCTTGATGGACTCGCGTGCCGTGACGCGAACCTCGCGGTGCTCGGTGAAGACGGACATAGCTCACCCCTTCCGGTAGCTGTCAAGTCAAGAATCAAAGCTCAGGTAGTGGGTAGCCAGGAATCGAACCTGGTAGTCGTGATGCCGCGATACCAAAGCTCAGGTATCCGCCAGACCATAGCTCAGCGATCATTCCATCGCGCCAGAGCTACCCGGTAGTCTTTTGTTCTCCCCGTGGGTCAACAGAATCTATCGGATCCTCGCCACAGGTCTACATTCAGTTATCCGCAGTGTCCGCACTTTATCGGCATCGGACTTCCGCCTCACCCGCGAATGCTGTCGAAGCCATTCGCGAATGTTGGGTCGGGCTGCGGCCCTTCCCGGTCTTGCGTGATTCTCACTCTACCGGACTAGTCGGTGGCTGTCAAGCGGAGAATCACACCGGATTTTCACCGGATCCGGCGCGATCGTTTCCGATCCGCCTATCGCGTCGTGCTTGCTGCGATGACACAAGTAAACACCACGGCCGGGTAGCTGTCAAGCCCGAATTGCAAATTGGTGTGTGACGTGCGGTTACGCCGCTGTCCGGGTGGCTGTAAAGGGCACGTAGGGCACGTGTGGCAGGCCAGACGCAACCCACTAGCGGCCGGTAGCCGCGTGCATAGGCTGCTCGTTATGTGCCCGGTATGGGTGCTGTGAGCTGCACAATCGCGGGCTGTCGGGCTGTCGTCACGCTGTCGCTGTCGTCGCCGGGTGGCTGTCCAGTCGCCCACCGAAATAAGCGAAATAAGCACCGTCGTCGCAGGTCCATAGGCTGCTCACTATCGCATCGGTATGCCCTTGCACACGTGTGTGAGCTGGTCACGTGCTGGTGTGGTGTGCCGTGTGCGCTGGTGTGTATGCGCTGGTCAGCGTATGGGCACAGTATGCGTGTGAGTTAGCTGTGAGCTGAGGCCGGCATTCGCATCGTCGCAGGTCAGCACGCGTATGCGTGCATGTGTCCTCGGTTGCTGGGCATCGTGTGCCCCTCGAGGCACGCGTGCCGTGAGCGTTTGCTGTGCATGCCATCGTCGCAGGTCACGGGGGGGTAGGGGGGTTCCCCCCAGGGGCGCCTTCCTG
>NZ_JACFYJ010000064.1:0-49699 GCF_037126505.1 Paraburkholderia bengalensis | reverse complement strand
TTTAACTGAATCCCTTACACCGGTAGCGGAGTTTTACACGGCTCCATTGAAAATGGCGCTTCAAGGGGAAGCTCCGGCCTTCAGGCCGGGGTAGTTCACTAGCTGATCGCCAAGGTCTACATTTCCTCCTGTCGCGTTAGCCAAGGTGGCGTCGCAACCCAGCAGACAGGAAGAGGTGTTTTCATGAAAAGTAGCTTCGTTGCAGGTCTGGTTTTCTTCGCGGCATTTAGCACGCCGGCTTTCGCGCAAGGTAACGGAATTGGGCGAGCCGGGTCCTATCACGATCAATGGTGGAATCACTCTTCGGGCGAAACGGTGCAGAAAGGCCGGAATGCTGCGATTATTTGAGCGTGATGCGATGAAGTTGGATGGCACATCGACTGACAGCTCACAGGTCGAAGTGAATATCCTGGCGGAGAAAAATGCATCGCAGGCTACGGCGTCGCGCAACCAGTAGACAGCACGACGCTGATCGGCACACACATGGCGTTAATGGCGTGCCTTATCGCTAGCCATTGTTCTCTGTGGTCGTTGACGGAGGATGTTGAGACGCCTTATGACACGGAGAAGTGGTCGCTTTTCAATTCGATGCATCAGAGACGAAGACTCGATTCTTGTGTAGTACACTACGCTCACAATAGCTTGTCAGCAAGTATAACGATTCAGGCTGCAAGTGTTTTTCGATGCCCGCAAACCGCACTTCAGCAGCACTTCGAGTTTCGCGTGCACGGAGGGCTTGCGTCACAGACGATAAATGAAATCTACGAAGACCGATAGTAATCCCGTCACGCTTGCTGCGCTCAAGCAGCCCAACGCGTTGATATCGATCTCACGATCTTCGTTCAGCGCTCATGCTATCAAGCGCGAAGCACACGTTGCTTGCACAATGGGCATCGAATCTAGCATTGGCCATGTTGCTTTTTCTGCAACTGAAGCCGGCTATCGCATAAGCCAGCTGAATCGTTGGCGCAAAGAGTTCCGGTCGCCCAATCGCGGTGAGGCAGCGAAATTCCTTTCGCGACTGGAAAGTACGCTAGCGTTGATCAATTTAAATGCAATTGAAGACCGCCGCGTGCTTGTTGGAGGATATACGCCCGGAGAAGGAATCCGATATTCAGAGAGTAGTCGCCTAATCGTCTCGCTAGATGATCCGATATATAGCAGCAAATACCGAACCATGCACCGTTTCACAAAATTGCTGGAGGGCGAACTGGCTTCTAGCAAAGAACTGGTGGTAGCAAAGATGAAATCATCCTTTACACCATACATATGGATGGCCCATGCAATCATGGCAGTGCGTGATGCGGACAAGTCGTTTTTTGAAAATTACGTGCATGTTTCCGATGATTGGCTCGCCTTGGTCGTTGAACGATCTTTTATTTCAAAGCCGATCGAAAACTACATGATCAGTCGAATTCGATGAGCGTTATCCTCGTCGGCTGAGTATGCAAGGTGCAGCCTTATTCCGCTGCCAGCACAAGAGAGATCACAAATTAGTCAACGCTAGATGATGTCGATCGCCAGGCAGAAACAGACCATGCGACTGTTATGCCATACACCAACATCCCGACAGCGCCCGCCGCGAAGAAGAGTTTGAGAGATCCACCACTCTGAAGGATTAGAGTCCCGATCCCGGCAAATATAACGAGCCGCAGCCCCCCAGCGATCAAAGGCCAGCGCAGTTGACTGGCGCCTTGCGAAGCAAAATAAAGCGCAAAACCAAGCCCGAAGAAGCCGTAGAACGGGGCGACGATATGAAGGTAGGTGGACCCAGTCTCGAGCAGCTGCTCATTTCCGCCAAACAACAGTAGCCAGCGGCTTGGCCATATTGACGCGGCGATACCCAGTGTTTCGGCGATCAAAAACGCCATTGCGCCTCCAGTCAGTGCGATATTTCTGCCACGCCTGTGCTGACCTGCGCCAATGTTCGCTCCGACCAGTGCCACCATCGGCGCTCCAAGGCCGAAAGCTATCGGCATCAAAACGTATTCCAGTCGCGCGGCAGTTGCGTAGCCAGCGAGGGCGGCTGTCCCTGCATGAGCTGCAACTGCTGCGCCCGTGAGACCCACGATTGAATTCGTCAAGATGGGATTTACGCACGCAAGACCACCAATCGCGAAAATACGGCGAATCGGTGCGAAACTGAGCTTGCCAAAGCGTAGACGCGCGGCATTGCGATCGCTCATGCAATAACAACCCAACACCGCAGTGCCAGCTGCATAGTACGCCACAAGCGCCCAAGCACCGCCTGCTGCGCCAAGCTGGGGGAACGGGCCAATCCCAAATATGATGCACGGTGACAGAGGGATGAGAATGACTGCTCCCGCACAGATCACTATACCGGGCACCACCATGTTTCCGGTGCCTCGGACAATACTGGCTAGAGCATTCATGACCCACATCAAAGGCAGGCCGGCGAATAAAACGTGACCATATGCGGTCGCGGCCATCAGCGCCGCATCATGTGCACCGAGCATTTCAAAAAGGGGCCGGGCCAGGACGGTCAGAGCGATCGCAAACACCAGGCCGATAACGCCAGTTAGTACAACGGCATGAAGGGCCAGTTCATTAGCAAGATCAGAATTACCAGTGCCCAAAGCACGGGCGACTGAGGCTGATATGCCACCACCCATCGCACCTTGAGACATGTTTTGCATCAACATCAACACGGGGACGACCACTGCGATACCAGCCAGTACGTTCGTCCCCAGCTTTGCGAGCCACCATGTTTCGATTAGTCCCGTAGAGGATTGTGCGAGCATCATGAGGATGTTTGGCGAACTCATGCGTGCCAGCATGGGAACAATGGGCGCATCCAACATCACACGCAGGCGTGGATTGGCATCAGCTGGGGGCGAGCCGAGATGCGTCTGACTTACACTCATATAACGGCCTACAGAGAGAGGGGCAGCGAATTGGACAGCTGCGGAATTGTTGCGCTTGAAGTGGAAGCCGGGTCGGTTTCATGAAGAGCGGAAGATCGCCACTTTTACCCACGAGTCGGCACGATTTGATCATCACTCTTATCTGCGATTTTTAACAACTTCTGACGGAGCATCACGACTGAACGTTGAAGCTCCAAAAAGTCGCCTTTTGAGAGACCGCAATGTTCGACTATATCGATACTCGATGCGGATTCGTACAAGCGACGTCCACGATGAGTGAGCACGACGTTGACTTGCCGTTCATCCTGCGTATCGCGCTTCCGCTCTACGTATCCCATCGCTTCGAGCTTCTTTAGGATAGGCGTGAGCGTATTTGATTCAAGGTATAGCTTTTCGCCGAGTGAGCCTACCGTTTGCTCGCCTGCTTCCCAAAGAGCGATAATTGTGACGTACTGGGTGTAGGTTAGTTGTAGTTTATTCAGAATGGGTCTGTAGGCCTTGCCCAACGCCAGGTTAGCAGAATAGACAGTGAAGGACAGTAGACTTTCGAGCGAATGACGATTGGTTGTGTCTTCGGCAGATATGCTCATTGTTCTTCCCCATCGATAGAGACGCTATCGCAACATGTAATGTTCATGCAATGCAGCGTGAACTAGATGATAGCGCTAATCTTGCAGCGGTCGTGAACAATTTTCGTTTTGATTGGTCTTGTTTATAGGAATAAAATACGAAGCGTTTGGTAAAAACAGAATAATGAGGGTGCTGCGGGCTGCAGAGATTCCGCCCCAGGATGCTAGTGCCTCACTGTAACTTGCCATGGCGCGCCTCGGTCTTGCTGCGGGTGATCTTTTGCCTGGTATATCAACGGCTTAAGGCAAGATCGAAAGAAGATATCCACAGTGTTGCTAACAAAATATGGGGATAACTTGGGCGTCGATTGTTCTATGCCAAATTTTATCGAATGGATGCAATCTGAAATGACAACCATATAGGGCCGCTCAGGACCAAGTAGGCAAAAAATCTGGCGATTTACCGATTGTTTTCTGACGCAAGCAAAATGAAGGAGCGGGCTCATGTCTTTCTCAGGCATTCACAGCATGTGAAATAAGTCATTTGAATGCACAGTTCTCCCACGTGAAATACACTATGCCTTCGCGAGACCGTGCGCTTTATCGATATCGCGCTAGCGACAGAAGGCTGGTGAAGCATCGTGCGCAATTCTACGACTCGCGCTGGTCGCTGAAGCACTAGGCGTGTGAGAAAAAAGCAATCCGATCGTGGGAGATTCATGCGTAACACTAGGAATGCCGTTGTTCGTAACCTGATTTCATTGACAATTTTTGCTTCCGTTGCAAGCGCCGCACAGGATGCTCCAGCAGATTCTCATTACGGCTTTCAGTTTGCAGCGGGTGTTGCAGACCACGGGGTGAGGAAAGCAGATATCGGAGGAGTGTGGGATCCCGGATTAGGGTGGTGGGAAGTTGGGGGGTATTACTTCACGCTGGTCGGCGAAGCCCATGTTGCCTATTGGGACATTTGGGAGCGGGGCGCCACTCATTCAAACATATGGGAGTTTGGATTGACACCTGTATTCCGGGTCATCAAGAGCACGGGTCGGATACGTCCATACGTAGAAGCAGGAGTTGGAGTGCGCCTGTTGTCACACGTGCGAGAAACAGAAGATCGGACGCTATCCTCGTTTTTTCAATTCGCGGACATGGCGGGCGTGGGCGCGCAGTTTGGTGAGCATCAGAGCTATCAGGCAGGCTTTCGATTCCAACATTTATCGAATGCTGGCATCAAGCATCCAAACCCTGGTATAAATTTTAGTCAGATATATTTTCAATATAACTTCTAGCGCGTGCCGTTGTGGTTGCGACGATAGAAGTGATTAGCTAGGCTCCCCGGTTCAGAGGCGACGTACATGACATAGATCGTCTGCTTGACGAAGGCTAAATGCCTGCATACGACTCTTATCAACCGACGCTACAGCGTTGACTGACCCCAATGTGACGAATGATGCGCTGCGGCCGCCTGCAGCGATGGCGCTCTTCGTCAACGCCGCACCGCCGCTGTGAGGCAGCCACGGTCTGTCGAGGTGTAAGCTCGGCGCGGGGAGCATCGGCGGAGACGTCTGCGGCCGGTGTTACGTCAACGCGACAATACGGAAAGGCGCTGGAGCTTGCAGCGGGCAGAGTTGAAGGCGGGCGACATCGGTCTCGGTGTGAATGAACCCGCCACGACCAGCGACGGCCGGTGCATCGCGATAGACAGGCACTGCGGCAAGGCCCGCTAGCGGGCAGCCGAAGGTTAAGGGCGGAAGAATGCCAATCACGGCCGAAGCAGCAATGCACGAGAAGGTTGTGCACTACTATGGCGCCTCAGCATCGCTATGGTGCGCCCGAATAAGACAGAGGCGGCAGCTTACCGCAACAGTAATTTCAATGTCACGCCACCATGATTCACTGCTGTGTCATTAATCTGTTGCTGTTCTTTGGCTGCTACATGACAGCAGGTATGACCGTAGCTTGTCATGTAGATCAAGCGAAGGCATGTGGACTTTGCAATAACGTTGCGCCTGACTCCGCTATGGTTCCTCAGCGCCTCGAACTGCATTCAAACTCTGAGTAGAGCCGCAACATCCAGTGAAGACGAGGCACGGAGTAGCATAAATCAAGATGAATCGGGTCGCTAACTTCTGGCGAGCAATGATCTGACATCAAGCATGATTCGCGTTATCATACGCATGCGTCTAAAATCGTGGGATGGATGACGTGCATCATCTATAATAAATTTTTTGCCGGCGCTGCTCATCGCCGAAAGGCGGATGTTTGCGAATCCTGAGTCGGGCATAGGAAACCTGATCGCGAATCATGACACATCGAAGTTCTTGAACAGGTCTGCTCGGTGTGGATTACAAACGGATCATGACGATGCTGGCATGTCGAGCACTTATTTTTGCGTGCTGGGTTATGGATTTAAGGCGATAATGTAAGGCAATTGAATGAATGGCTGCGTGCGATAGACAATGGCACACATACTTCATAGCGAAGAGAATGAGATCGTTGCAGAGAGCAGCGTGCGAACGCATCGTCGCCTGTTCATCGACGGTGCATGGATAGATGCGACTGGTCATGGGCACACGGAAGTGTGTGACCCAGTTACAGGCAAATTTGTGAGCAAAGTCGTTCATGCGAGCGAGAAGGATCTTCGGGCAGCCGTCGAAGCGAGCCGTGCCGGCTTTGTCGTTTGGCGGGACCGGTCGGCTTTCCACCGATGCAAAATTATTCGCTCAGCAGCGAACCTTCTCAGAGAGCGTGCACCGCAGATTGCGCGACTGATGACACGCGAGCAGGGAAAACCACTTAAAGAAGCCGGAGGCGAGATAGCGCTCTCGGCAGACCTTCTTGACTGGTTCGCAGAAGAAGGCCGTCGCACGTATGGGCGGATGATCCCCGCGCGCGTGCCAGGTGTGAGTCAAGTGGTGTCGCGCGTACCGGTCGGGCCTGTCGCCGCCTTTACTCCCTCAAATTTTCCTATTGCCCAGGCAGTACGCAAGATTGGGCCGGCTTTGGCAGCAGGATGTTCCATAGTGCTTAAACCCGCAGAGGAAACAGCAGCGACTACCTCGGTGCTCGCTGATGTTTTTCGTGACGCGGGGTTGCCGCCGGGAGCACTTAACCTGCTGTACGGCGATCCAACCGAGATCTCAGAGCACCTTATTTCGCACCCCGTGATCAGGTTTGTGTCGTTTACTGGAGCGATGCAAACAGGCAAGGCAGTCGCGGCAATTGCAGGGATGCACATGAAGCGATGCTTAATGGAGCTCAGCGGTCATGCTCCAGCGATAATTTTCAACGATGCGGAGATCGATGCGGCAGCGAAACTTCTCGCCTTCGCCAAATATTACAATAGCGGGCAAGCGTGCGTGTCTCCAATCCGGTTTCTTGTTCAATCCGGCGTCTACGATGACTTTAAAGATCAGTTCATAGCCGAGGTTAAGCGTATCCACGTCGCCAACGGGATTTCACCCGGGTCCACGATGGGACCATTGACCACTGAGCAGCGTCTTCGTTTTGTGCAAGATCTGATTGACGACGCAATCGAGCGTGGGGCTACGGTTGAGCTTGGCGGTAAGCGGATCGGCGATATTGGGCACTTTCTGGAGCCAACCGTGCTGTCCAATGTAACAGTTGACATGCGGATCATGAACGAAGAACCGTTCGGCCCCGTGGCGCTACTAAGCGAATTTGAAACAGTCGAGCAAGCGATCAAAGAGGCGAATCGTGTCCCTCATGGGCTTGCATCGTATGCTTTCACCCGCAGTAACGCGATTGCGGACCATCTGTCTTCTGAGCTCGAGACCGGAATGCTATCTATCAATCATTTGGGGCTGGGACTACCCGAGACCCCTTATGGTGGAGTGAAAGCAAGCGGTTACGGATCAGAAGGAGGTACGGAAGCTCTCGATAATTATCTGGTAACCAAATTTGTATCGCACGCTGTCATGTGAAGACATCTGGATCTGCGAACGCGGTTTCGGTCAGCTTGCTGATACGAGTGGTGATACTGGTCTCGCGCTTGGATGACAAGCACAGTTCTTACAGATCTCGGTATCATGGGTCAGTACTCGTGGGAAAGTACAGTGGCAAGATTACGCGTTAGCATTGCTGCGGCGCAGTTTGCTTGGCGAGAAAGCGACAACGTCGGATGCGCGCCTTCGCAGAGTACTCGATGTAACCACGTCTGTGCGCTGCTTTCAGCAGAGTCTTTTCGCCGCACAAAGCCGAAAAATCAGGCTTCTGAACTAGATAAGAGAATCACCCGGAGATAGTGCGGCAGGATAATTCTTTAGGTGCAAGAGTTTCACACTCTTGCCCAAAAACGCCACCGATGGCCAGCAAAAGGCTCCGCATAGGCTCACCAGGAAATCAAGCGATCCATGACATAAGCTTCGTTCCTCCGACGGACTTACCCTTCAGAGGGCTGTTGAAGATCAAAGCGACAAATCGGGCATTTTTGCTGCCCTCAATGCTTACGTTTGAATGCATTACGCCATGGAGCGTGTCCTGTAACAAGTAGACAAAGGTATCGGAAACTGGGCCTGTACTTGCTGGTAGCAGGCTGCATCGCGGAAGCAATTCAGAAAAATTCATAAGGCAAACGGGCGCTTAAACGAAATCTAGATAGCGAATGCGTGCTATCCTCATCTAGGAAGCATGTGTGTGCGGCACACGAAGATAGATGTAGTAATTACGTATCTTTTACCTGAATGCGGCCGAGTGCGGGTGGGGTTTGACAACGTGAAGCGGGTAGCGAACCCCGCCCAGTGAACCGAGTGCGAAAGTTTGGCAGATACCAACAATGTAGCTTTTGCTTCGAGGATGGGAAGACTGATATTTGATGCTGGGATAACTGGTCGTGCAGACAACTTTGCTACCGAAGCGCGATACGACGCGGGCCGATGGCAAGAAGATTGAACATGGGAGCGCAGAAGGCCGGTTCTGGAGGTGGTGCGATGCCGTCATCTGCTGAATTTAGACAAATTCTTGGTGACACGAGGCGTATGGATGCCGTCAGTAGCTCAGTGGCTGCGCTGGATGAAATCCTTGATCTTCTCTTCATGCATCCCTCGAGTCATGAAGGAGAGGAAAGGACGCTTTTGGAGATCTTGTTCCGTAGGCTTATTGAAATATTAAGTCTTGATTTTGTTTGCTTTCGAATGCAAGACGCATCGCAGCATGTGCGCTTCGAAATCATCGATCAGGCGCGAACCGACTGCCATAGGTGCGAGGTTGGTGACCTTCGTCGATTGCTGAGCCGCACTTTGTCAACAAACGCCGACGACTCGGGCACGGCGTCGCTCCGAAAAATACGGTCAACCGAACTTTTTCAGCTTCATTTCTCCATCGATCAGATGCGAGCGGTATTCATCGCAGGAGCATCGCGCTATGAATTTCCGAGTCCAGCCGAGCAATTGGTTCTTAATGTTGCGGCGCGAAAAATCGTCGGTAGTCTGGGAAAACAGCCCTACGACCAGAGGCAGGTTGCGCTATCAGCGCTGGAGCAGCTTGCAGCACGGATGGGCACGAGGCTCGACCTAGGCACTGGCTTCGTTGCTGGATCTGTCGGCGTGGATACTCGCGAGCGCTACTATCAGCGCAAGCATTCGGTCGGCATGCCTGACTGGCGGCTACGGGAACTGTTTGATCTTCTTCCCATCATGGCGTGGAGCAGTTTCCCCGATGGTGCGTGCGAGTTTCTTAACAGGGCGCACTACGAGTATACGGGGTTGACTGCAGCTCAATCCAAAGATTGGGGCTGGCAAGTGGCCATTCATCCGAAAGATCTGGCGCACCGGATGGAGAAGTGGCACGAATCGACCGCATCTGGCAGACCGAGCGAAGCCGAGGTCAGGATTCGCCGCCACGATGGCGTCTATCGCTGGTTTCTATTTCGCATTGAACCATTTCGTGACAGATTCGGTGAGATCGTCCGCTGGTATGGTGTTGCGACTGATATCGAGGATCGGAAACGTGCTGAGGAAAACTGGTCTGCCAGTGAAAAGCGGCTGGGTTTGATCGTCAACACCATCCCGATGCTGATCTGGTCAAGTTTGCCAGACGGTCATGCCGATTTCTTTAATGAGCAGTGGTCCAGATATACGGGGTTCTCGTTCAGCCAAAGCGATGGCTGGGGATGGGCGAGAGCTCTCCACGTAGACGATTTTCGTCGTACAACCCAACACTGGCGCACGATAACAACGACAGGTGACCAGGATGATAATGGGTTCGAGGTTCGCATCAGGCGGGCGGATGGAGAGTATCGGTGGTTCTGGCTTCGTGCAAATGCCATGCGCGACGAATTGGGCGTTATCAAGCGATGGTACGTGACATGCACCGACATCCACGATCGGAAACTGGCGGAAGAAGGGGTGAGACGCAGCGAAGCCTTGCTGGCAGAAGCTCAACGGCTGGCTGGGCTAGGGACCTTCTCGTGGCGTGTAGGCTCGGACATCATCACTGGATCTAGCACACTGCAGGCAATGTTCGGATTCGAAGCTGGCGTGCCGATAACGCGAGCCATGATTGAAAGCCGGACCCATCCTGAGGATGCATCATTCATTTTTGAGAAAATCAATGATGAGAAGGACAGCCCGGCAACCTTTGAAGAGCAGGTGCGGATTCTAATGCCAGATGGGGCCGTCAAGTATCTTCAATATTGCGCGTACGCCACCACTGCACTAACTGGCGAAGTGGAATATGTTGGTACCGTGCAGGACATAACTGAGCGTCACCTCGCCTCAGAAGCTCTGGCTCAGGCACGAGCCGAACTCGCGCAGGCAGCCAGAGCGAGCAGCTTGGGGGTTCTTACGGCTTCTATCGCACATGAAGTCAACCAGCCGTTGGCCGGAATTATCACGAACGCGAACACGTCTCTTCGGATGCTTAATAATGAGTCACCGAATGTTGCGGGAGCGATTGAGACCGCGCGACGAATCATCCGCGATGGAAACCGGGCCGCTGATGTCATAGCGCGGCTGAGAAATCTTTTTAGTCAAAAGGAAATCAACACCAGCTGGTGGGATTTGGTCTCCGCTACACGAGAGGTGATAGAGCTTGCCCAGAGAGATTTGCGAAAAAATCGTATTGCTCTTACCGAGTCGTATGACTCGGAGCTTTCGCTCGTCGTAGGCGATCGGATTCAGATGCAGCAAGTAATCCTGAACCTGATCCGAAACGCGATCGATGCAGTGCAGGCCAACGCCGACGGGCCGCGCGAGGTTGCCGTTAGCGTCAGTTGCCGCGACGATTGCGCACACCTGTGTGTGAAGGACACCGGTATCGGATTTGACATTTCAGCCGCTGACAAGCTGTTTGAAGCGTTCTACACGACCAAGCGGGATGGAATGGGGATCGGTTTGTCGGTCAGCCGATGGATTGTCGAGGCTCATGGCGGCTCGCTGTGGGGGAGAAAAAATGAAGAGCGTGGTGCCACATTCGGGTTCTCGATACCATGTCACGGCACTACGGATTCTGATAACCATCCGGACGACACTGAATAGTATCCAGACCCAACACTATAGGCTAATAGACATCAGAGCCGACGGGCGCTATTTTTCTGATTGTTGTCAGGAAAGTTGCTTTTCGGTTGCTGCAATGCAGCATTTTTTTGCGTTCCATCTGGGGTGGTTGGCACCTCCAGTGCTTCGTGTGGGAAATGCACGATGGAAACACGGCTGCTTATTTCTGTAGTGGATGACGATGAGTCGGTGCGCGAGTCGCTTCCGGACCTTGTCCGGGAGTTTGGATTTGATGTGCGTGCATTTGACTCAGCTGAGTCGTTCCTGGAATCGGGAGGAGCCGCGCATACGGATTGTCTGATTCTCGATCTCATGATGCCAGGGATGGGAGGGCACGAACTGGCAATCCAGTTGAGAGCGAGGGATATCAACATTCCGATCATCTTTATCACGGCGAATCATAGTAGTTCTGCGCGTGGTCTGATGTCAATAGATGGCGTGATTGCGTGCCTATATAAGCCCTTCAGCGATAGTGAACTGTCTGATGCATTGATAAAGGCGGTGAATAAGACACGGAGATAATGAGCGTTGATGATTTGGAGAGGTCCATGAACACGCTGTACGTAGATGGTCGAAGGGCAGCATTGCCGGGTGCATCGTCATTGCCGATGACCGTCTTCATTGTTGATGACGACGTTTCTGTGCGAGAGGCGATTGAATCACTTCTGCAGCATGAAGGGTACGAGGTGAAAAGCTTCGTTCGTGCAGATGCGTTTCTTGAGCAACCGGAGGTCACAGGGGCAAGTTGCCTGCTCCTTGACATAGGATTGCCAGGCCTGACGGGGCTCGAACTACAGAAAACCCTTTCTGTCGAGCGACCAGCCATGCCCATCATCTTCGTTACCGGCCGACGGGACGCTCCGACGGTTGTAAGGGCAATGAAGGCTGGTGCAGTGGAGTTCTTGACGAAACCTTTCGAAGACGATGCCTTGCTCGATGCCGTTCGAGCTGCAATCGAACGTAGTGAAGGTTTGGTGGTTCGGGAGCGCCGCAAAGCAGCAATCAAGCATAAGTATCGTGAGTTGACGCCACGTGAGCGGGAAGTGCTTTCTCTGATTCTGAGAGGCTTCTTGAACAGAGAGATCGGTGACGAACTTGGCATCAGCGAAATCACTGTAAAAGCCCATCGAGGACAGGTGATGCGAAAAATGGAGGCAGAATCGCTCGCGGACCTGATACACATGGCCGGCGATGGAGAAATTTAGACGGTATTCGATACGACGTTGGTCTCGAGTCGTGTTAAGCCACCCGAGTCTCTCGAACGGGTCGCCTTAAAGCCGCAAAGCGCACCGGCCCGCACTGCTATGCCCGGCATCCAGAAATTTGCCACGGGCTCGGCAGATTTGAGCTGCTTGTTTTTCAACTCGGGAACAAACTACCCGTCAGCCGCGCTCGTTAATGAGGGTGCCGGCATTCTCATCCCATAGACACTATCCGATACTTTGGTCTGATTGCGCGTCGACGAAACACGTGGCGTAATTGAGTCGCTTCGTCGTTGAAGCCTCTTGGCGAGAGGATGTCTCCCATCGCGTTGGCTCTCGCATGCAAGGCACGGGATGTTCCCGTGCCTTTTTTTCGTCCAGACTGGACAGATTGCGGGATTTCACTTGTCTGGCCTGCATCTAAGCCGCTAGTTCGAGGTGCCCAAATTTGCTCGTGTAGTTTGTCTTCGCAGGGTAAACCGTCGCCCCTGCTTGCGGAACGCGTCAGTTTTCGCAGGAGGGATCGAGACTGGATCAACCTAGGCGCTGCGGCGCGGTGGTGTGGAGCGCCTACAGCGTGCGATTGTGTGAATCAAGCCACGGTGCCGGCTGAGGTTTTGAAGACGCTGACGGTATCAAGCAGCCTCGCAGCCTGGGCAATGAGCACCTCGGTCGCGGTACCAGACTGTTCGACCAAGGCCACGTTCTGCTGCGTGGTGCCTTCAAGATGCTCGATCATGCTACGTACCTCGCCAATCTGATGAGTTTGCAGTCGGCAAGCGTCGTTGATTTCGCTCATTATCGAAGTGACGTTCCGTGAAGCAACAATCACCTCTTCGATGGTCTGTCCGGCAATCTCGACCATTCGGCCCCCATCGCTTACGCGGGCGTTGCTTTCCTTGACCAGCGATTTGATCTCTTTGGCAGCCTCAGCGCTTTTCTGAGCCAGTATCCGGACTTCGCCCGCGACGACGGCAAATCCTTTTCCGTGGCCACCCGCCTTGGCGGCTTCGACCGCTGCGTTCAGGGCGAGGATGTTTGTCTGAAAGGCGATGGAATCAATCGCAGAAACGATTTCGCCGATGCGTCGGGACGATGCGTCGATGCCACGCATGGTTTCGACGACACGTCCGACTGCGTCTCCTCCGTTGCCCGCAGTCAGGGAAGCTTTGTTCGCGAGCTCGTCGGCCTGCCCGGAGTTCGCGGCGTTGGCAGAAACGCTAGAGTCAAATTCGCTCAATGCATTGGTCGCCTGCTCAAGCGCTGCGGCTTGTCTGTTTGTTCGCGCACCAAGATCGGTTGTTCCGTCAGCGATTTCCCGGCTTGCTTGCACAACACCGTTCGCTGCAACGCGTACCTGATTCACGATACTTGTGAGGCTATCGCGCATTGCTGCAACGGTTGCCATGACGCTCTTATCATCATCCGAGCGGGCTGGAGAACGTCGGGAGAGGTCACCATCCCGAATCGCTTCGGCGAAATCGATCATCGCGCGTGGATCGGCGCCGAGCGTTCGCCAAATCTTGCGAGTTACGTACCAGGCAACGCCCAGGCTTAGTATGCTCGCCGCCGCCGTGAAGCAAGCCATCAGTATTCTGAATTTAATACTGATTTGCCGCGCCTCGATTCCCTCCGTGTCGCTGAGTGATTCTTCATAGTCAATCATTGTATTGACGGCTGCCAGCCACGCGACGAATGCGGGCCGCGCGCTGTCCAGCAGGACTTTGCGAGCCTCGTCTGCACGGTCGCTTGACTGGAGGTCGATGACGCGGTCGATCAACGGGAGGGCGCGAGTCTTAGCTGCCTTGATACCTGAATAGATGGATTTTTCATCGTCGTTGACATTCGAGCCCTCCAGGAAGATCTTTTCAAGAGGCTCTGCAGACTGGTCATAGTCGCGCTGCAGCTTCCTGATGTTCTGGACAACGGCGGGCAATTCACCTTTCCCAACCAGTGTCACGTCGCGTAGGGCAATCGAGCGATCGTGAACACTTCCACGGAAGTTGATTGCATACCGCTCCTTGACTCCATTCAGGTCGATGATGTCGTCGAGCCTTTCGCGGATGGTCTGGACTTGTACGATGGATATCACGGCCAATGTTAAGAGGGCGACGATCACGACACCAAAGCCGGTTATGACGGTCGCGCGCACGCTTTGAGCTGGAAACCTCATGTTCACCCCGCTGACAAAATTGTTTTCGCCACGCTTCTTGCAACGACCTTTTTGTTGTAGAGATAGGACCGTTGTCATTTGCGTGATGGATGTCTGAACATCCCCGGCCGATGCCACGGGTGTCCTGGCCAACGAAACTAGTTCGTGCACGGGGTTCGGCCGGTTACATCCAGCAAAAAAATACAGCCAAAGACAGGGGAAACAAGTCCTGCACGGCTTTGCTGCTCCAGTTACGCTGTGCTGACGGTAACGAGGTTGTAATATCGATGTGTCGCAGCGTGGTGCTTGCGTGAACATCATTCTGCCGTCGATGAATGTCGAGGGCGCGGAGCTGGCGCGTTGGCTTGAAGGGCTTCCTGAGTCTGGACGAAAAGTTCGTGATGGGGTCCCAGACGGCGTTTCAGCGTGCGACATCCGACATAACTGATCGGCCGGTCGAATCTGTTGCATCGGCATGTAACCTTCGGGGCGAATGCAACGAACTAGGCTAAGTGGGCATCCGGCTCGGTTTAGCTTCAACCGAGCGGTAACAGTAGCTTGTGCAAACCGGAAAGATGGCATCTTGGTCGCACTCGTGGTCAAAGAAAATTCCTGCTGCAGGACAAGGTGCACGAGCCTGGAATGAAGACCGACACGCTAATTTCATTACTCGCCTCAGACGTCGATCCTGTCGATCGGTGCGTCGCTGGTCGACGTTTCGCGAGAGCGCTGGTCTTCGCAGTCGCGGGGTCATTCTGTCTAGTGACACTTTGCTGCGGTCTTCGCCCCGACATCAGCGAAATGCTGGTTACACCGCTGTTCTGGGCGAAGATGGCGTTTCCGGCAACGCTCGCGGGATTCGCTCTTATCGCATCAGCGCGCCTGTCATGCCCCGGGATTGCCCTCGGATATTCTGCGATCTTGCTTGCGGCCGCTCTCGCAATCGTACTACTTTGGGGCGCAGTGCTTCTATGGGCCACGCCGTCGGACAATCGCGTTCCTGTTCTTCTGGGACGCACCTGGCGCACGTGCGCACTGAACATTGCGCTCGTCTCCGGTCCTAGTTTTTTTGCTCTTGTGCGGACCGTTCAAAGCCTCGCTCCAACGCGCCTTAGGCTTGCCGGAGCGGCCACCGGATTGCTGTCAGGGGCAACAGGGGCCGTTGTCTATTGCCTGCACTGCCCCGAAATGAGTCCAGCCTTCTGGGCGCTCTGGTACGTCGTCGGCATGGGTCTTTCGGCTGCACTTGGCGCGCTTCTCGGTCCCCGCTTACTGCACTGGTAGGCAAAACACCATCACGTCATGAAAGTCTCACGTCTCCGAACGCTATATCTGGAATCAAGACCGTCTCCTCGTCCGACGATAGAGTCCTGACCAGCCTGCTTTCACTGGCATGGATTGAAGCGGGGGAATCATATACGGGCGGTCATCTATGGCGTGTCTCGCGTTTCGCGGGTCTGTTGGCGCATCAAGCAGGCCTTTCGGAGAAAGAGACATGAACAGCCGCCATTGGCGGCTTTCTTCACGACCTTGGGAAGTCTTGTTGGTGTCTATCAATATGTATCGGCGTCGATTCGACGGGAGAGCCAGCCGTCGCCGCAATCAACGGCGTGGCACGGTCACCGGGACGTTTGCCTCACCGACGTGTATCGGCTGGCGGTCGCGGTCGGAAGAACATCACAGCTACCGGTGAACGCGGCGAAGAAAATTTGCGAGTCGGTGTAACCCACGACTCTGCATGCGCGAATTAGTTTGTGTACTCGACTCGGGTACCCCAAACTAACCATCCATCCGGAGATGATCCATGTCCGCAAAAACCGTTGTGAATGCAGCCTTGTTGGCTGGCGCCGTTGCAAGCCTTCTGTCATCGGTCGCGAGCGCTGCGCCACTGACGTCGGCTGAAGCGCAAGCTGCGGTCGCTGCTCATAAGGAAAAGTGCTATGGCGTTGCGTTGAAAGGTCAAAACGATTGCGCTGCGGGTCCCGGGACGACCTGCCAGGGCACGTCGTCTGTCGATTTCCAAGGCAATTCCTGGAAGTTTGTGCAAGGCGGTACGTGCACAAACATCACGGTGCCTGGCGGCGGTCATGGTTCGCTGACGCCTCAGAAGTCGTAATCAACGCGACTCGATTCGGGAGAGGAGGACCTGATGACCTTATTCAATAGCACATCGACAAGCGCGGAGGGTCGTCGTCTTCGTTTCCCAACGACGGAAGCTCTGGAGCTGGCCGGTGCCAGCTTCAAACCGGAACATCTCTCATCGATATTGCAAGAGGGGGCGAAGGGCGCTTTTTTTGAGGTCCATGCAGAAAACTACATGGGCGATGGTGGACCGCCGCACCGCATGCTTGAGGCGATTCGCCGTGACTTTCCGCTCTCCATCCATGGAGTTTGCATGTCGATTGGAGGCGCCGATGAATTGGACGCACTTCATCTTGAACGCTTTCGCCAGGTCTTGTTGAGGTATGAGCCGGAATTCGTATCGGAGCATCTGGCCTGGTCTTCGCACGGTGGAAATTTCTTCAATGACCTTTTACCGCTCCCCTATACATCGGTGACGCTTGAACGTGTATGCAGGCATATTGAACAGGTTCAGGAAGCAATCCGTCGACCAATCCTGCTGGAAAATCCCTCTACGTATGTCACTTTCAGATCGTCAACGATGAACGAGACGGAGTTCCTGCATGCGGTGACGGAACGTACAGGGTGTGGGCTGCTGCTGGACGTGAACAACGTGTTTGTTTCAGCAACGAATCACGGTTACTCGCCTGAGAGCTATCTGAATTCGTTCCCGTTTGGACGAGTCGGGGAGGTTCATCTGGGCGGGCATACGCGTCAACTGGATAGTGAAGGTGCGCCATTGCTAATCGATAGCCATAACGGCCTTGTCTCGGACGAAGTGTGGGCGCTGTACGAGAGCATCCTGGAGCGGATCGGGCCAGTTGCCACTTTGGTAGAGTGGGATAGCGATCTGCCCGCCTGGTCGGTGCTCTGGTCTGAGGTGCTTGCCACTCAGACTCGACTTGAATACGTAGCAGCGCGAGAACTCGAGGAGGTTCGCTATGCTTCTTGACGGTTGCCGACCGCTGTCTCCCTGCAGTGCCGAGCGTACGTTCGCGCAAGGGTTGCTTGATCCACTGGCTTTCTTGCCGCCTGACGTGTGTGCGGGGGCGGGTAGTTCGAGTATGTCGCGATATAACGTGTACCGTAATAACGTCACTGTGAGTCTCATCGAAGCATTAGCCTCGGTATATCCGGCAATCCAACGCATTACCGGCACCGACTTTTTTCGTGCAATGGCTCGCTTTCATGTGCGAGCCTCACCGCCGACGTCTCCGCTACTCTTCAATTATGGCCAGGATTTTCCGGCATTCATTGAGGCATACGAATTCGCGCGAGAGTTGCCTTGGCTCGCCGACGTTGCCCGAATTGAGCGCGCCTGGCTCGACGCGTATCATGCGGCAGACTTCCCGACCATATCTGCGGACATGCTCGCGGCCCTTGAACCAGAGCGGCTCGGTGAGTTGTGTTTCGAACCACATCCGGCGACGAGGATTATCCGATCTCGCTTCCCCGCAGTATCCATATTTGCCATGAACAGGCGGGAAGAGCCTGTGCCACATTTTTCGTCTGGGGACAGCGAAGACGCACTTGTAACTCGGCCTGGTCATGAGGTTCTTGTGTCTCACCTGCCGGCAGGCGGCGCGACGTTCCTCGCCCACCTGATAGAAGGTGAGACGCTGTGTCAAGCAATTGATGCAGCATTTTCAGAGTTTACTTCTTTTGATTTGCAAGCCAACCTGGCCGGGATGCTTTCAGCAGGTGTGTTCACAGCTATTAACCGTTGAGTCTACTGAAATGTCAAACAGAATAGAAACATCGCCTGATGTGTCTTCTCCGGTTGTTATTATTGGCCGGCTGAGTCGCATCGTACAGTCGCTCGCGCAACCATGGTTGACGCAACTTGTTCTGAGGATCGCACTTTCGGTGCCATTCTGGAAATCCGGAATACTCAAATGGCACGGATTCCTTCAGCTAAACGAAACCGCCATTTATCTCTTTACAGGTGAGTTCAAGTTGCACCTTCCGGGTGGACCCTATCCTTTTCCGGCGCCGGCTGTATTCGCGTTCCTGTCGGGCTGTGGTGAGGTTTTCTTTCCTGTTCTGCTGGTTTTGGGTTTTGGAACACGTTTTGCTGCGGTCGGAATTTTACTCATGACATGCATAATCGAGTTGACCGTCCCGGACGGCTGGCCAATTCATCTCACCTGGGCAGCTATGGCCTTGGGTATCGTAGCTTGGGGACCGGGGAAGATCTCCATCGATCAATTGCTTGCGATGGCATTCAAGGACTGAAGGGAAATCATTCAGCAGGCGTCCGGAGTTTTTTGCTTATAGGTTCGCAAGTGGCTGGTGCGTTAATTCACCAATATTGACCGACAAAAGTCCATGCTTGTATCGATGAGGGGCGCCAACGCCTCTATCCAGAATCTACTCGACTCGCCGGTTGTCGATGCATTTCGCATTGTCGTGGCGTGTTCAGCTGCCCTGGTACTCGCAAGCGCTTCATGCGCATGCGTGACGACGAGGCAAGAAAGACAAGCGCATTTCTAGCAGATGCAATGTGCAGCGCCCGGTTGGGCGCTGGCAATGCGACAACGATTGAATGAAGTTCGGGTTCTACCGTACGCTCTCGAGGATGGTCGCGATACCTTGACCACCACCAATACATTGAGTTGCGAGCGCGATTTTTTTATCTTCGCGCGCCATGATCTGAGCCGCCTTTGCAGTGATTCGTGCTCCAGAGGCTCCCAATGGGTGACCCAGCGCGAGTGCCCCGCCGTCCAGATTGGTTTTTGCCGGATCCATCTGGAGCTCGCGCATGCAAGCGATAGCCTGGCTGCTGAACGCTTCATTGATCTCAATGACGTCGATGTCGTCGATCGTGAGACCTGCACGGCTCAGGGCTTTGCGCGTGGCTGGCACGGGTCCCATGCCCATAATCTCTGGCGACACGCCAGCAACGGCCGACGTTCGAATTCGTGCGGTAACAGGAAGATTGTGGGCTTGAGCGAATTTTTCTGAAGTGATGAGCAATGCGACCGCGCCATCTGTCAACGGTGAAGCAGTACCCGCTGTGACAGTTCCGTTTTCCCCGAAAGCAGGTTTGAGGCTCGCAAGTGCTTCCAGGGTTGTCTGGGGGCGAATGCAACCGTCACGATCAATGATCGTTCCATCTTTTAGCAAGACGGATGTCAGTTCATCCGAGAGTTTCCCTGATTCGCGCGCCTTCACGGCTTTCATATGGGATGCGAAGGCGAACCGCTCCTGATCTTCGCGCGTAACGCCAAACCGCTTGGCTACGTTCTCGGCTGTAGCGCCCATCGAGGTATAGGCGCGAATGGCGACTTCTGCTTCCGGATTATCCGCGCTTGCAAAGCGCGGGTTCGGATTGAAGTTGAGCCCGCCTTGAGGAACCATCGACATGCTCTCAACACCTGCGACTATGAACGCTTCGCCAGCTCCGATCGCTATTTGACCGGCTGCCACGTGAATCCCATACATCGAGGAGCCGCAGAACCTGTTGATCGTTGCACCTGCTGTCTCTATCGGAAGTCCGGCGAGAAGGGCCGCGATTCGTGCAATGTTATTTCCTTGTGGGCCTTCGGGATACGCACAGCCCATCAAGACGTCCTCGATAAGCATCGGGTCGATGTCAGTTCTTTTGAGCAATGCTGACATTGCTGTTGCGGCGAGGTCATCGGGGCGAACGTCCCTTAATGCGCCTTTTTTTGCAAAGGTAAATGGTGTGCGAACGTAGCCAGCAATTACTGCATTCATGGTTAGTTTTCCAAGTTTTCAAAGTGAGTTTGTCAAGAAGGCGTGGTCGTGCACAAATCAATTGAAGCATGATAAGTGACCTGGCCTGTGGTTCCGTTATTGAGGTTTTTATTTGGCAAGAAATTCCGATGCGAAGGGCATGCCCACATCTTTCGCATCTCGAATCGCAATCGCGCAACAAGCTAACTAACGGCATGTCGATAAGAAGAAAGCTGTGCTCCGTTCGAAGCACAGCTTTGATCTATGCGTCAACCCGCCGACGTAGCGTCTGCCAGAACGTGTCTCGTTACAAATATGCCTACCGAACCTTGCTTAGAAACGATGGCGCAGGCCGGCCGTGACTGCGGCTTGCTTGTCGGTTGCCGAAGCGTTGAGACCATTGATGACAGCGCTGATGCCAAGCTTGTTTTCGCTAACTTGCTGGTACTCGCCCTGCAGATACACGTCGGTACGCTTTGACAGTGCGTACGACGTTTGCACGCTGCCCTGGTTCCAGTGGAGCGCTTCGCCACTCAGGTTAGCACGTGTGTATGTGTACGCACCGGCGATGCTGATCGCAGGTGTCAGTGCGTAACGTGCGTTCGCTTCGTAGTTCTGGAAGTGAGCACTGCCGCCACCGAACTTGTTTTGCAAGCCCTGGTTGCCAGAAGCACCTTGATTGATGCCAGCAAAATTCGATAGGTTTGTTTGCGAGTACACGAGACCCACCGTCGCCGGGCCGAAAGCGTAGTTCGCGCCCGCGCCCCACGATTGCTGACGGCCCGCGAAGAACGTGTTATCGCCGTTGATAGCGCCGGCCGAGTTAAACGCCGCGTTGGTTCCCGTCACTCCGTTGCTGTTCAGTTGCAGATATGCAGCAGCGACATTCAAGCCCTGGAATTTGTACGAAGCGCCCGCGCTGTATGCCCGGTTGTTTGAGAAGCCGTCAGCCTGGTTCGAAAAGCCATACAACGCGCCGAACTTGAAGCCACTGTAGTTGATACTCTGATACTTGACGGCGTTATTCACCCGGAACGAATTATTGAGGTTATCGTTATCGAATGGGTGTGCGAACTGGGTGCCGCCGTACTGGGTGCCCGACAGTGTCAGCGGAGCGACGTAGTCAACCATGCTGTCATATTGGCGGCCGAGCGTCACGGCACCGAACTGGTCGCTTGCGAGACCAACGAATGCTTGACGTCCAAACAGACGGCTACTTTGCTTCAGAGTGCCATCATTGATACCAAAGCCATTTTCCAACGTGAAAATTGCCTTGAAGCCAGCACCGAGATCTTCGGCGCCACGTAGACCAAAGCGGCTACCGTTAACCTGACCCGTTGTCATCTGAACGTTGCTATGACCTTGCCCTGGCGTTGCCGAACGCTGGTTATTCGTATAAGTGATGCCGGCGTCGATGAGGCCATACAGCGAGACGCTGCTTTGAGCGTGTGCAGCGGTTGCGAAAACGCCTGCAAGTGCCGCAACCAGGAGAGTCTTTTTCATCGTTATAAGTCCGAGAGAACAGATTGAGTGTCAGAAATCCGGGATTGTAAAATGCCACAACGATCACTGCGAGAGGCGATTCGAACGATTCACGAGGATCTCGTCGCGCTCGCTCCCCGGACAAGCAAGTGTAGAGATGCGAGGCAGAAGTCACCCGCTTCTCATATCGAAACTATGTATTGTTAAAATTGCTATAATGAGGCGTATGGGCGAAATCCTCGATGCGAAGGGCATTTGTCACGAAACTTGGGGGCGCTTTTGTCAGCGTTAGTTTCTCTTTGTTGTTTGATTGCAACAGACGCTGTTTAGTGTGCCACTGTGGCCGAGCTAGTCGCAGCCACGTTTCGGTGCGCCTATCACTTTGTGCGGCTGAGAGGTCCAAAGAAGACGTGCCGTGGTGGCATTCACGCTGCGTCATAGAGACACCGACCGCGTGCGTCCCCGCGTTGTTGATATTCGGTCCGGTCGCCCGTCGAATCGTGACTGCAGATAGGACGCAGTTCAAAATGAGTCTATACGAACAGACATATATGTACGAATGAGAAAGATACCGGTCGTGTAGTGCACACCTCGTCGGAAGCGTTAGTACATGATTGTTTCCGGGCGTAACACCTTTCTCAGTTGATCACTATCATTAGAAGGTCGCAGGTTTATAAGCCGAAACAATCTTTTCGGTATCTGAATCATTTGCCATCAGGGGAAATGCGAACCGAGATTTCTATGGAAAAAGAGGGCACGGCAAAATGCCGTGCCCGGCACAGGAAGGGAAGGACAGGAGGAGACTTCCTTCGCGTTGCCAAGATGACCACTGGGCGCATCGGACGGGGTTCCGCGCCCAGACCTACCATGCACTCGTCTAACCCTCGCTCGTGACAGATCAGACGGTTCCATTACGCCACAGTCTGTTGACCAGAACAATTAGACGAAGGTATCGGTTGAGGCTCAATATTTGTGAGATCGTGAGGCTCGTGAGATAACCTTGGTATGTCTTCACACAAAGTCTGGTCCAGATGCATGACGCGAAAATTAAACAGGGTATGCAGTATGACCACTGGTTCTGGCCTGGCAGGATACTGGTTACCTGGCGATGACGGGTTACACGGGCAGTACGGGGCGCATGTAAACTGGCCATTGAATTTTATTCTGCGCGAGGCAGGTTCGTGACAGTGTATAAGCGGAGCCGATCGCAAACTACAACGTATAGATGGAGCAGTTATGGGTCGGGAGCACATGATTCTGGGCGCATTTTTCTTCAACCCACAAGGCGATAACAGAATGTCCTGGCGCCATCCCAGCGCACCCGGGTTTGAAGTTTTCAGCTTTCAGTACTACCGTGATATCGCCAGCCTGGCAGAAGCCGCGTGCCTTGATGCGCTATTCATTGCAGACCACGTGGCCATATGGGACACATACGAAAGCAATGTCGCACATTACGCAAACGCCCGGCTTGAACCGATAACCGTGCTGGCAGCGCTATCGGCGGCAACGCGCCATCTGGGTTTGATCAGCACGCTTTCTGCTTCATACAGCGAGCCATATAACGTTGCCCGCATGTTCGCGTCCCTGGATCATCTGAGTGGCGGTCGTGCGGCCTGGAATGTCGTTACCTCTGGCATGAACGAAGAGGCGATGAATTTCGGACGCGATGCGACGGTGGAGCATGCGCATCGCTACGAACGGGCGGCCGAATATCTGGACGTCGCCAAGGCGTTATGGGACAGCTGGGAAGATGAAGCCCTGAAACTCGATCGTGAGAGCGGGCAGTTTGCAGACGCGACAAAGGTACACCGGATCGCGCATCGTGGAAATCATTTCAATGTACGCGGGCCTCTGAACGTTCCAAGGCCGCCACAAGGTCACCCCGTCATTGTTCAGGCAGGTTCGTCGAATGACGGAAAAAATCTCGCAGCCGCGCACGCGGACCTGCATTTCTCAATGTGCCGCAGTGTCGAGGAAGGTCTCGCTTACCGCGTCGATTTTAACGAGCGTCTCGAGCGCTACGAGCGCGCCCCGCAGAGCCTGAAGATCTTGCCGGGCATACAACCGGTTTTGGCTGCATCTGCCGCTGAAGCGCAGGAGAAGCGTGAAATTCTGGATTCGCTGATACCCGAACGCCTGGGGGTCGACCTTGTATCGAGCTGGTGCGAGATGGATCTCTCCGGGCTACCGATCGACGGACCGTTACCTGACCTGCCAGATGAAGGCAGCTACAACGGGCAACGTACCAATCTCGCACGATTGAAGTCGTTTAAAGCACAGAACATGACAATCCGACAGGTCGCACGTCAACTGTCCATTTCAGGGGCCGCCCCGGTGGTAGCAGGTACGGCAGTCGAAATCGCGGACTTCATGGAAGAGTGGTACCGGGCAGGCGTGTGTGATGGTTTTAACCTTATGTTCCCGGTAATGCCTGAGGATCTGGCAAATTTCACGTATCACGTTGTGCCCGAACTGCAAAGGCGTGGTCTTGCGCAATCGAGCTATAGCGAAGGCACTTTGCGAGACAAGCTCGGCCTGCTGCGACCAGCTAACAGGCTGGTACTTGAGAGGTAAGCGACGCGCTAGATGACGTTGATAAGCCTCAACTTCGTGTGGACCTTACAATCGAGTCATCCTACTTCAGTCCGGCACAATTTATTCTAGAAATTATGAACAATAAAAGGAATTTATTTCGAAATATTCGAGACTACGGGGACGACATCCAAAATCATGTCGTCGACGAGTTTCTTGCCGGGCGCCTGTCCCGTAGAGAGTTACTGCGGACAGGGAGCATACTTGGATTGTGGACGCTGGGCGGAGCAGGGTTGTTCAATGCGCCATCAGCACGGGCTGCGACTTCGTCGGTCGCGACAATCCGGGTAGGGCACCCCATGCCGTCGGGCGCGATTGATCCGCTTACTGCATTTGATGTTGCAAGTCCTGCGCTGCTGAACCAGAGCGGCGAATATCTTGTAAATGCCAACAGCGAGACGGTTTCCCTGCAACCAGCGCTTGCCTCGTCCTGGCGCCCGAATTCCAGCGGCACCATTTGGACCTTCAAACTGCGCAGCGGCGTGAGATTTCAGAATGGCCAGCCGTTGACCGCCGCTGATGTAGTCGCTACGTTCGATCGACTGACCGACCCTGATACCGGTTCCGCAGCTCTCGGAACGTTCAAAGGCGTGTTGTCGAAGGGTGGTACCCAGGCACGTGACGCCGAGACAGTTGAGTTTCATCTGGAGTCGCCAAACGGGTCATTCCCGTGGTACGTCTCCTCCGATACTGTCAATGCTGTGATTTTGCCGTCGAACTTCAAGGGCGCATATGAAGGCTCTTTCATCGGGACCGGGCCGTACAGGATTGAGCATTTCCAGCCGCGAGTCGGAGCTTCTTTCGTTCGGAATGAAAGCTATTGGGGTCAGAAAGCCAGTGTGCCGCGAGTGGAATTCAAATTTTACGGTGAGCAGCAAGGGCAGCTGCTGGCCATGCAGGGGCGGGAAGTCGACGTCCTCACGCGCTTCACCGCGCATGGCGGGCTTGCGCTGCTGAACAATCCTGAGTTCAAGATATTGGGCACACGCTCGAGCACGCACCGTCAAATTCACATGCGCACAGATCAAGGTGTATTCAAGGATAAGCGCGTCCGGCAGGCGATAGCCCTCAGCCTCGATCGCGATGCGATGGTGCGTGGGCTACTCGGAGGTCGTGGTGTCGTGGCCAACGACAACCCCTTCGCTCCGGTATTCCCGACATTCGATCCGTCAATCCCGCAAAAGCCGAAGGACGTCAATGGCGCGAAGGCCCTGCTGGCTGCGGCTGGGTTTTCGTATGGTTTCTCTACGACGCTTACGACGGAGTCGTTCCTTGAAATGCCCGATCTCGCAGTGGTCGTCCAGAACGCAGCAAAGTCAATTGGCGCGAACATCGCGCTGCGCGTCGAGTCGCAAGAAGCCTACTATGGAAAAGGCGTGACCGGGAAGTCGGACTGGCTTGATTCTCCGATGGGGATGACCGATTACGGTCACCGGGGTGTACCGGATTCGTTTCTAAGGAGCCCGCTGATGACCGGTGGCGCGTGGAACGCAGCTCACTTCGCGAATCCGCAGTACGATGAGTTGGTCAAAAGCTACATGTCTACGCTGGAAGTCCAGCAACAAAAGCGCATTGCCGGCCGGATCGAGCGCCTTCTGGCGGATGAGACGCCGGTCATCATTCCGTATTTTGCTGACTCACTCGTCGTGACACGGGCAAATTTAGATGGCGTCCGGTTTTCCGCAATGGCGCAACTGTATCTTGATCAAGCGAAGTTTGCTTAGTACTTTTGATGACCGCGAACATGCGTACAGCAGTGAGATTGCCATTTACCTTGTGTTCGTTGTTTCCGAGTTCTCAGAGAGATTTTCATGGCAAATCAAGATCTTGACGACCGGACGGTAACATCTCTGGTTTCGGGGCCTGCCCTAGATGACCTGGAGCCCCTCGGGAGGCGTTATCTCGGAGATGCGTCCAACCTTATTTCGCAGCACAGTGCTGCCGAAATAGACGCAATCGCAGCCGACGCAGCTTTCTCACCGCTGTCAAGTCGGCTTCATCAAATGTTTCCGTCGCTGTCTGATCGCGAGGTAGAACGTGCGCGCGCGTACGGATCGGTCCTTAAATGGAAAGCGGGCGAGACGCTATTTGAAATGGGATATCCCAGTCCGGGACTGGTAATCATTCTGAGCGGACTGGTACGCGTCTCGCGGCGGGATGCACTAGGCAGGGTGCACCGTGTCGTTGAACAACACGCGGGGCATTTCCTCGGTGAGATCGCACAGCTATTCGGACATCCCTGTCTGGGTGACGGTGAGGCGATCCAGGATACCGAGGGTATCGTGATCGCCTCCGCGAGCCTGCGCAGCCTGCTTGTGATGGAAGCCGAGATTGGAGAAAAGATCATGCGAGCGTTGATTATTCGACGCGTTGCGCTGATCGAGAACGGAAGTGGACCTGTGCTGGTCGGTGATACGGCTGATCCACGCATGATTTCGCTGCAGCGTCTTCTTCAAAGAAATGCCTACCCTCATTCGGTCATTGATGCTCGCGACGACCCAGAAGCGCTGCAGCTTCTGGAGCGGATCGCAGCATCGAAATCGGATTTTCCTATCGTGGTCTGCCCAGATGGCACGGTTTTACGGGCGCCAGACGAGAACCATCTGGCGACACTGTTGGGGTGGCTGCCCGTTTTTGAGACTGGGCATGTTTACGATGTTGCGATTGTTGGAGCAGGGCCGGCTGGACTGGCTGCAGCGGTTTATGCTGCCTCCGAAGGCCTATCGGTAGCCATGTTTGACAGTCGCGGCCCAGGCGGACAGGCCAGTGCAAGCGCACGTATTGAAAACTATCTCGGATTTCCGACTGGAATATCTGGCCCGGCGCTTACGGGTAGAGCATTTGTGCAGGCTCAAAAATTCGGCGTACACATCAGTATCCCATCCCAGGCGAAAGCATTACATTGTGAGCGTACGCCTATTGAAATTGAGCTCGAAGACGGCCGCTCAATCGCAGCACACACGGTTGTGATAGCTTCGGGAGCAACCTACAGGAAGCCAGACATTGATGGGCTTGAACGCTTCATTGGACGTGGAGTCTTCTTCGGTACGTCACCGATCGAGGCAAAACTGTGCCGGGGGCTCGATATTGTGGTGGTTGGTGGTGGTAACTCAGCGGGTCAAGGTGTGGTGTTTCTGGCGTCGCATGCACGTCATGTTCATCTGCTCGTTCGAGCACGAGGCCTGGAGGTAAGCATGTCCCGATATCTGACAGACAGGATAGGGCGGCTACCTAATGTTACCCTGCATGTGGAGACTGAAATCACGTCACTGTCTGGCGATGAGGTGGGCCTGACGCAGGTGGAAGGTAAAACAGCCAGCGGTCGTGTTTCGTTCCCGGTCAAACATCTGTTTCTTTTCACGGGCGCGATTCCGAACGCCGAATGGCTAGAGGGTTGCAATGTAACGACGGATGAAAAAGGTTTTGTATTGACAGGTTCCCGCGCTCATCGGCGGCCCGACGACGGTGATCAGACGCTGGAGACCAGTGTCCCGGGTGTCTTCGCAATCGGGGATGTGAGGTCAGGCTCGACGAAGCGTGTCGCGGCAGGCGTTGGAGAGGGCGCGGCCGTCGTGTCGCAGATTCACGGCGTGCTCGCCGAGCGACAGCAACTGGCAGTGGTTAACCCGGTTCTTCCACGGGGTCTGGGGTCTGGTTAGGGGGCCCGGGCTTGCGAAATCTCGCTCAACCTATTGTATGATGTCTCAAGTGCAGGAGGAGCTCCGGGAAGCGCGCGAGTCAGTCGTGCGGCTCATCTTTCGGTTCGAGCCATGACTGGGTAATCGCGCGAGAGTGTATCTGTCAAGAACGAGGCAACCGCACGGATGCGGGGGACTCGTCGTATGTACTGATGCGAACTCATCCAGATAGACCTACTGACATCGATTTGTCCTGGAAGCACCTGCACCAGTCCGAAACGCTCTGCCCGCGCAAAGGTCGGGAGCATGACGATGCCACCACCGGCTGATGCCGAAAACATTTGTGCCAGCATGCTGGAGGAATGAAAAACGACCGGTGGATCGGAAATCGCATCTTCAAGCCAGCGGACGGAGTCGAGTTGAATGAGGCCATCAATGTAGCCGACGAAACTGTGGTTACGTAGTTCCGCAACAGATGCTGGCGTTCCGTGCGCGTCGAGATAACCGGAGCTCGCGTACAGATGTAGCTGAAATTCGCCGATCTTGTCGATTTGGAGGCTTGTATCTGCTGGCTGAAAGAACCCCAGAAAAAGATCTGCTTCCCGGTGTGAAATCCGAACGCTGGTCGACGACGTGACCAGCTCAATTGTGATCCCCGGCTGGCGGCGTCGCAGTTCAACAAACTGTTCGCTCAAGTAAAGCGATGCGATGCCCTCCATGGTCGCAACCCGGACATGACCTGACAGTCCCGGGCTGTTGCCGTCGAGGGCATCTCCGAGTGTCATGATATTTGCCTCTGCGGCTTCGACGTATTCCAGCATGGCACGACCGTGCTCATTGAGCCGGTATCCCTGCCGATCACGTTCGAAGATCGGCGTCTCAAGGGCAAATTCCAGCGCCGAGATCCGCCGGCCTACCGTTGCGTGGTCCATCCCCAGGTCACGCCCCGCCTTGGAAAGATTTCCCGCCCTCGCCACTGCCAGAAATACCCGTAAATCGTTCCAATCCATACGATTCAGGTTCATCGGTACCTTCCGTAGAAACAGGTGATCATTGTCGCTGTGCAAATTTGCACACGCCAGAGATTCTTTTCCAGTTTCGGAAGGAAACCTGGCATTCGTAGACTTGTCGTTACTCGGCCGGGAGTTACCCGGCCGGCAACCTGGATCGGAGGTAACGATGGCAGACGCGGATATAGATTGGGATGCAGTGCTTGCGAGCGAGCGCTTCAGGCATCTGGTGCGACGACGCCGAAACACCATTATCGGTTTGGGATTGCTTGCGGCGATTTACTACTTCTCGATCTCCGCATTAATCGCCTGGTTTCCCGCATTCTTTACGATCCGCCTCGCATCGGGGATCAATCTTGGCACTGTTTTCGCAATCTCTCAGTATCCATTCGGCGGATTGATTGCCTACGTGTTTCTGCGTCAGACTGCCCGGATTGATCAGGTTTCGACAGGTATCAAGGAGCAAGCCGCACCTGCCGCTGGGATGGGAGGCAAGAGCCATGCATATTAAGCGTGTCGCGGTGGCCATTACCAGTTTTCCTTCATTGGTCGGGCCAGCACTTGCAGCCGAACCCGGTGCTCCCACCACAATCACGCATCATCTGATGACATTTGTGGTTTTTGGGCTTGTTATTGTCTCTACGCTTCTCATCACGTGGTTTGCCTCACGCTCGAACCGTACAGCGGGTGATTTTTATACGGCTGGAGGTGGGATCAGTCCTGCGAGGAATGGACTGGCCATCGCAGGTGATTATTTGTCTGCCGCTGCGTTTCTCGGCGCATCGGGACTCATCTCGCTATACGGTTTTGATGGGATGATTTACCTCGTTGGATTCTTCGCCGCTTTCATTCCTGTCTTGCTGTTTATCGCTGAGCCGTGTCGCAATCTCGGTAAATATACGATCGGAGACGTACTCGCGATGCGCAACCGCTTTCGGTCAACGAAGGCTGTGTCAGCGGTATCGAGCGTCGTCGTAGCTCTCGCCTATATGATTCCCCAGATTGTCGGCGGTGCGGTTATTGTCCAGGCACTTGTTGGAATCGATTACAACGTGTCGGTAGTTGGAGTTGGCGTGCTGATGCTCATTTATGTTGCTTTCGGCGGCATGAAGGCGACCACGTGGGTGCAGGTGATCAAGGCGATTCTGCTCATCGGCGCGTCATTCATCCTCGTGATCCTCGCGTGGCTACCTTTCGGCTTTCGAGTGCCGGCGTTCATGGATGCAATCGTGCACAGTCAGTTTGTGCAAGCACACGTGAGTACGCTGGCAGCGGCGCACGGCCTTCAGGGCGACGAGTTGGGCTGGCGTTTCCTCGAACCAGGGCTTTTTCTGAACAAACCCCTCGAGCTTTTTTCGCTCGGGCTGGCGCTTGTTTTGGGAACGGCAGCCATGCCGCACATCCTTATGCGCTTCTTCACAGTCAGGGACGCGAAGGCGGCTCGACATTCGGTCATGTGGGCCATGCTCGGAATTGGTGCTTGTCACCTCGCGATCGTGGTGATCGGCTTTGCTGCAGCCTACTACGTTGGGGCGTCACTAATCTCGTCGATGGACAAAGGTGGCAATCTTGCCGCACCCTTGCTGGCGCAGGCTTTGACTGGTGGGCCGGGCAGTATCGGAGGCGACCTCATGCTCGCATTCATTGCTGCTGTCGCTTTCGCTACCATCGTGGCAGTGGTGGCAGGCCTGACGTTAGCGGCGGCATCCTCGATCGCACATGATGTGTACGTAGGTGCAGTCAAAAACGGTATAGCGACTGATCGCCAGCAGGTTATCGCTGCCCGGATCGCAACACTAGCTGTTGGCGTGGTTGCCATTGGCGTTAGCATCCTCGAACGCGGCCAGAACGTTGCACAACTCGTCGGCCTTGGCTACGCCGTCGCTGCGTCTGCGAACCTTCCTGCGCTCGTTCTTACGCTCTATTGGCGTCGCACAACGACTCAGGGCATACTCGTGGGTATCATTGGCGGAACGATCACTGCGATAGTGCTCGTACTCGTGTCGCCCAATATGTCGTATCCCCAGGCCATGAGGACAGAGGCGCTGACTTCCGCGCTGCGGTTAGACGCACAACTGCAAAAAACAACGGATCCGAGTGCGCGCTATAAGCTTGAGCAAAGACGAGACAGCGCGCTTGCAACCGCAGCCAAAATCCCTGAAAACGCGACCAGTCTCGTTGGACTCAAGGAGTCGCTGGTTACTCTGCGTAACCCGGGTGTCATATCCATACCTATTGGCTTTCTGTTGGTCATTATTGTTTCCCTTCTTACCAACGATTCCGTTGCTCGCGGCCGGTGGGCAGAACTCGTGGTCAGGCGGGAAACAGGTCTCGGCGCTGTAACGGCGGTTGATCATTGACGCGGCTAGCGTCTTCTGACAAGCGAGTGCACATTATGTCTTATCTTCCCGTTGTAAAAGTCGCAGCCGTTCATGCGGCGCCCGTATTTCTCAACAAGCAGGCAACAGTCGCTAAAGCTGTGTCTCTTATTCGTGAGGCAAGCCGGCACGGAGCGCAGCTCATCGCATTTCCCGAGTCTTATATACCAGCCTTTCCGGTGTGGGCTTCGTTGTGGGCACCCATCGACAATCACGATCTTTTTGAGCGATTTGCCGGTGAGAGTTTGTACGCGGATGGAGCAGAGATTGAGGAAATCGCGGCCGAGGCGGCGCGCTGTGGCGTTTTCGTATCGATGGGATTTAGCGAGCGTACGCATGCAAGTGTTGGGTGCTTGTGGAACTCGAATATCCTGATTGACGACAGTGGCAAAATCGCCAACCATCATCGTAAGCTCGTGCCGACCTTCTATGAGAAGCTCGTGTGGGCAGCTGGAGACGGCGCAGGATTGCAGGTTGCGGACACGCGCATTGGACGCATCGGCGGTCTCATCTGCGGCGAAAACACTAATCCGCTTGCTCGATACTCTCTTATCGCTCAAGGCGAGCAAATCCATATTTCAAGCTGGCCCGCCTTGTGGCCGACCCGTCGACCGGTCACAGGCGGGAACTTCGATAATCTTGCGGCAAACCGGTTGCGCGCCGGCGCACATTCGTTTGAAGCAAAAGCATTCGGAATTATCTGCGCCGGCTTCATGGACGCCGAGATGCGCGATTTTCTGGTTGCAAGAGATCCAGCCGCTGCGGCTGTGCTTGATGGCTCGCCTCGCGCAGCGACGATGTTCGTCGATCCAACAGGCGCCCAGATCGGTGACATGATCAGGGACGAGGAGGGAATTGCATACGCTGAGTTCGATCTGAACCGCTGCGTCGAGCCCAAGCAATTTCATGACGTAGTCGGATACTACAACCGCTTTGATGTGTTCTCGCTGGAAGTTAACCGTGAACGTCTTGAACCTGTTTCGTGGCGCGCTTTGAAGAAAACAGACGCTACGCGAGCGGAAGCTGATGCGATGACAGGTGACGAGACCTGACTGCTCGTTACACAAGACCAGCGGGGAATCGATAAGCACGATTCCCCGTCAGCTTCCGAGTCGTCTGCTTCGTGTGCCTTATCGCGTTGCGCCCCAATGTCTGGCCAGCAGCTCCCCCGTTCCTCAAAAAAATTATTGACCGATCCGAGCCGAATCTCAATTTTGTTGACAGGTCGTGCGAGCGGATACCAGTCTTGAGAACAGACAGGATTCTGTTCAGTGCAACCGCGTTCGCAACCGGCAGCCGGACTGGATACTTCTTGCGCCCTGGTTTTAGCGTTGGCAGCAATGGCTCGATCAATGCTCACAGTTCGTCATCAACGATCGGCGCGCCCATCCGTGGTTCCAGCGCGACTATCCGTGTATCGGTGCGGGGTGGTCATCACGCCCTCGTGCTTCCTGCAAGGAAAGGCGCGGATTCGCCTGTGGGGGCCTGGCGCAGCGTTCATGCAGCGTTCAATGGTGTGGTGCGCGAGCGTTGGCTCGCCACCCGGCGACGCTTGCCGCGCCGGGGTGCGAAGGGCACACCACTGGTAACGGTGGGAACACCGTTCCCCTTAGCAGGACCACGGTTACTCCTGCGCCCCAAATCTGTTGAGACACATTTAAGCACTATCAAGCTAGCGGTTGTCGGTCCAGAAACGTCAGTATGAGCCGCGCGATTTCGTCATTCTGCTCGTCAAATGCGAAGTGTCCGGCCTCTAGCAGATGAATTTCGGCGTCTGGTATGTCGCGCTTGAATGCATCAGCACCGGCAGCCAAAAACGAAGGATCATTTCGCCCCCATAGAACGAGCGTCGGAGGTTTATGCGTCCGCAGCCATGCTTGCCAGTCTGAGTATGAAGCAACATTGGTCCTGTAGTCATACAGTAGGTCCCCTTGAATCTCATACTGACCCAGTCGTGCGAGGTGGGCCGACTCGTCGGTCCAGGTGTCCGGATTGTAGCGTTCTGGATGTGAGGTGCCAGCAGTATGGCGTTGCTCAGTAGCCGCTGGCGACATGAACACATTGAGCACTTCGGGATGCGCTTTGCGGTCAGCCCAGTACTGCGCGATGCTCGCCCACTTCGGACCGAGGCCTTCCTTGTAGGCGTTTGCGTTTTGAATCACCAGTGCGTGCACGCGCTCCGGATGCGCCACCATCAACCGGAAGCCGACTGGACCGCCGTAGTCATGGAGGTAGAGAGAGTATCGAGTGGCGCCAACCTGCTCAAGAAAGTCGTTCGTGGTTTGAGCCAGGTGGTCGAAGGTGTAAGCATACGAAGACGGCGGCGGCGCGTCACTTTGGCCAAACCCCGGAAAGTCAGGCGCAACAATGTGATAACGCGTAGCGAGCAAAGGGATGAGCTGATCGAACTCACGTGACGACGAAGGGAAGCCGTGCAGCAGAACAATCGTGGGCGCGCCTTTAGGACCGGCTTCCCTGTAGAAGATATTTACGCCATCGACCGACACACGATGGTATGTGATCGTAGCGGATGTGGACTCAAGCGGCGCCGCGTCGACTGCCTGGCTGACTATCAGGGTGGCTGCGACGGCCAAAATGGGAAATTTCATTACCAAAAGGTTCCTGTTCTGATTCATCAAAAGTAGTGGGCGAAGCGCAGTGGACGTTACAAATCCAGCGATGGCAATTGCGCCAGAGCACAGGAGGCGCCACTGGTGGTAGTGCTCGCACTCCGGATCACGGTAGGCACCGAAGATTGCCACTTCGGAGACAAACGCGTGAGCCGATTTGTGCATACCAGAAAGAGTTCGCGACTTCAATCGCTTCAACTGTTCGTCTTCTTAATTGCACCGACATTCGCCATGAACAGCTGGAGTGAAGCATGGATCTCAATGTAGTTCGCCGAGAAAGGCGAATTGGTTACAGCGATGGATTTTTGGTCGTACTTTGCGCTATCGGCCGTTGCGAGATGTTCGGCAGCGTCGTCGCCGTGTACTTCCATTGCGGCTGTACAGGTTCAGGATCAGATACAGGTAGAACCATCGAGCCGGTACCGTCGCCGGCAGAAACGTCATGTTCCAGCACCACACCTGGCGCGGCGCCGCTGCGACGTGCGTGGTCGGCGACCGTGCGCTCAAAGGCGCTCCGGCAACGGCACGGCGCGTCATCTGCCCATGCTCGCGCAGCACGCGGGCGAAGGTCGATTCGCTGGCGATGTACACGCCTTCGTCAGTGATCGGTGTGGATGTGGAAACGCCTGAGCGCTGGCGCAGTGATGCGCTGCCACCCTGGTGGCTGACGCATCTCTTCATCGGAGATTTTCTCAAAACCTTGCGGCAACAACGCCGTAGTCGCCAGGAGAAAATATCGGAAATGTGATAGATTATGATCACAATCTTTTTTGCCCGGTGCTAGCCGCGTTATAGCTTCATACGTCAGCATGGGCGAACGCTCATCATGGAAAAAATCGATGTGACCCTGATCCACAAGGCACTGGCGAATCCGATCCGGCGTGAAATCCTGCATTGGCTCCGCACGCCTGAGGTGTACTTTCCAGATCAGGAAATACCGCTCGAGCTAGGCGTTTACGCAGCTACCATCGACCGGCGATGTGGGCTCGCGCAGTCAACTGTTTCTGCTCATTTTTCAGTTCTGACCCGTGCCGGCTTGGTAACGTCTAGGAGAGTGAGCGCATCCGTCTGCTTTAAGCGCAACAAGATCGTGCTCCGTGCCTTTGTTCAACATATGAACGCGGAACTCTAAACTATTGGGCATGGCGCAGAACGTGATCTACGAGGCGTGTGCTGTAACGCGATGACGCTTGGTAGCTGATTCTGGGCGTTTCGAGGACTGGTCTGGCCGGAATGCCACGCGGCGCTTCGCCACTTCTATGATATGTTCGGAGAGTTGAGGGTTGTTGATCAACCGCGCGATAGTTATAGCGCCGACGATTGCCGACATAGTGAAGATCGTCTCTGCCTCGGCCTCAGGACTGCCATCAGTTAGATTTAGCGCAATTTCGAGCAACCGTTCCAACCCATCGGAGACGCCTTGGCGAACCGGAGCGTCAGCCAAAGCAAGTTCTCCACCGGTCTGAACCACTGGACAACCACCCAGTTCGCCATTGCGATACTCCGAGGAAAGGTAATTCTGCAGGTAATTCGTGAACGCATTTGGCCCGGCTGCCATTGCTTCCTCTGCAGCTTTGACAAATACACCAATACTCGCCGAACTTGCTTCGCTGACCAGTTCTTCCTTGGACGCAAAATGCCGATAGAACGCACTATGCGTCAGACCGGCAGCAACCATAATTTCACCAACGCCCGTTGCTCCAATGCCATTGCTTTTGAACATTTTCGACGCGATTTGGATGATATGTTTGCGAGTTTCTGCGGTTTCTGCTCTTGACTTCCTCATTGACACTCCTTCCGGGACATTGCTCAGCCCACTTGAAACAATGGTAGCACGATTTAGAGAATAAAAATCAACTAAACGGCAGCCTTCATGAACGGACCTTGCTACATGGATTGAAACCGGGCGCCGGGCGGAGGACTCATTCGTGCGCTACAGGTCACAGGCGGGCTGTCGTGGCAAACCGCAACCAGGCCAGGATGCGGAGGCATCACTTCGAAGACGGCGAGCCATCTTGCAACGTGTCCATGCGACCCACGATAACAACCATCATGACAGCGAGAGCGAAGATTGACGCGCCTGTCCACATGGACGCATGCAGATTGATTCGATCGACCGCAACGCCTCCAACCAGAGAGCCAAGGCTGATTGAGAGTTGAAACACCGACGTATTCATGCTCTGTGCTGCTTCGGGCGCGTGTTGGGTTTCGTTAAAGAGCCAGAGCTGGGTTCCCACCGGAGCCATACCCCAGGATAGCGCCCATACAAGCAGGCTGGTGACAGCGACCGCAGGGTGATGCGGCAGTGCCGAGATCACGATTAATGCGGCGAAGAACAGCACGGCATTGCCATAGACCGTCTTATGCAGATCGCGGCCGGCTAGTGCACCACCCAGAAAGTTTCCGAAGACGGCGAGGACACCATAAGCCAGGAGCAGTAAGCTGATGGAGTTCGACTGGAAGTTCGCGAGTTGCTGAAGATAGGGTGTCACATACGTGTACCCGGAGAACTGACCAGCGACGATGAAGACTATTGTTAGATAGATTGCGACGATCTTGCGTGACTTGAAGAGGCTGATGAAATCCGCGAGTGTTGAGCCACGCTCCATGGTGATTTTGGGAAGCGAGAAAATCTGCATAAGAAACACTAGCACCGCCAGCACGCTGGCAACTACAAAAGCAACTCTCCAGTCATAGTGCGACGAAATATAAGAGCCCATTGGGACGCTTACAACGGACGCAACCGAGATTCCCGAAAAAACTAACGATGAAGCTTTGGAGATCTGTTCCTTCGGCACGAGTCGTGCAGCGGCTGTAATAGAGATTGACCAGAAGCCGCCAACGCCAATTCCCAGTAACAATCGCGCTACGACCAGAACAGTAAAGTTCGGCGCCGCAGCCGACATCACACCCGAAAGAATTACAAGCGCAGTAAGGCTCAGAAGGACGACGCGACGGTCCAATTTGCCAACAAGGAGAGCCGTCAGCGGGGCTGCCACGAAACCCAGAACTGCTGTCGCGGTCACTGTCAGACCTGCAGTTCCTTCAGAAATACCAAAACCTTTGATGATGCCCGGCAGCAGTCCAACGGGAAGAAACTCGGTTACCACGAGCGCGAAAGCACCGAGCGCGATGGCCCAGACGCCCAGCCACGACGAAGCTGGTGACGCGCTCGCGTCTTGATAGGGCAACGACGTTGACATGTAGTAGAGTCCTTTGAATTGATTAGTTCAATGCCTTGGCTTCACCACTGAACGGGTTTCGTGTCGAACCTGCAGTACCCGAGACAGGCTTGATACGGCGAAATTCGACAAGCGTGAGAACTGGCAGGCCCACTCGGACAACGACGTCACTGCACGAAAAGTCGCTGGCCCGAATGGGCAGACCGCCTCACAGCTCGACTGCACAATTGATATCAGACCTGTCCGCACCCGGCTGGTCTGAATGTCATCGACTCCAGCTGCCAGTGTGCGATCACAGCCTTCCGGGCCCGATTAAGCCGTCAGACCGCCATCGACCGTGAGCTCTGTGCCGTTGATATACTTGGCATCCGAGCTTGCCAGAAACGCCACGGCGTTTGCAATGTCATCGCCTGTGCCATATTGGCCACCGGGAATCCACGGTTTCGTGATCGCTGCAAAATCGCCACTTGCGGGATTCATATCGGTATCGATCGCGCCGGGTTGGACCAGATTGACCGTGATCTCTCGATCACCCAGCTCACGGGCGAGTCCCTTGGTGAACGAAATAAGGGCAGACTTCGTCGTCGAATACACTGCCAAGCCTGGCCAGTAAACGTTGTTTGCAAAGAAGCTGCCAATTGTGATAATCCGGCCACCTTTGCCGAGGTGCGGGATCACTGCCTGGCTTGCCGCGATCGGACCGCGCACGTTCACCCCAAGCTGTGCATCGATGTCTTCGTCAGTTATCGATTCGACAGGAGCAACGCGAATAATGCCTGCGTTGTTGACCAGAATGTCCAGACCCCCAAGGAATTCCCGAGCCTCTGCGACCGAGCGCTTGACGTCGGCCGGAATCGCGCTGTCAGCCTGGATGGCCGCTGCCTTGCGGCCGAACCCCTTCAACTCCTGAACGACTTCGTTCGCTTTATCTGCACTTTTCTCATAGGTGATAACCACATCCGCGCCCTCACGTGCAAGCTTACGCGCGATAGCAGCGCCAATTCCGCGACTTGCACCCGTAACGAGCGCTCGTTTTCCATTAAGCAACATGATGTTTTCTCTCTGTTAGTTAAAAAATTCTTGCTTGCCTGGTATTAAACTGTCGTGGCCGTTGCCACCGCTTTCATGCGGCTAACCGCTTCTTGCGTTGTCCAAACTGCGTTCGCCAGATAGCGGTAATTGATCATCGCGGCCAGGTAAGCATCACCTTCTTCGTTTCGCCCACCGGCGATGGCATCCCGGACCATGGCCACTTCCATGCCTTCTTCGATGATGTCGCGCATGTGACCTTCAAGACAGATGTTTCCAACGGGACCTGCCATGATCACCTTCTCGATGCGCCGCATACGCAGTTGTTTGATCAGGTCGTTGGTGCGAGCCGACGCCCCCTTGTGAGGCGACGTGTTGGCGGTTTTCCCATCTTGCAGATATTTCTTATAGCGCTCTGGATAGTCAGCACCGGATCCGACGAAGCCTTCGAGATCAACCGGGTCCTTGCGGCCAACAAAGCTGATCTGAGTTGCGAGATAGTCGGAGATGGCGCCGCCGGGTGCTACCCATTGGCGATCGGTTGGGAAGTAATAGTGCGGAGAATGAATTACTGGAAGGCCGTACTCTTTGGCGGCGCGCAACAATTCCTCAATATGATCGGGCACATTGTTAGCCTTCAGACTGTGCTCGATCATCGGGTAGTAGCTTCCGCTTTCAGACAAAAATTCATTCTGGATATCTGCCAAAACGAGTGCAGTGTGACCTTTGTCGAGTTGCATCTCGGGATTGCGGTGAGTGAATGTGAACACTTTAAATCTCCTGAAAAATAATAACGTCTTGCGCGAAAATTGACCTATAAACCAATGTAGCAATGCGAAATAAATGATTTTTGCATCGAATGTCGTTGGTACGTTACCGCACGGCTCCTCGTCACGAACGACCAGACCGTGCCGCTTTTCGCCGTCTATGCCTTCATCCCTGCAACCTGCCGTAAAAGCACATCAACCGCTCATTGCTTTCAATTTGCCTTCATCTGGGTTCGCTTTCTTCCCGGCGCTGGCCGCCATGTCGCACGCCTCAGGAAGACTCGTTTAGTTAAGTGTAATTCACTAAACGAAAGTTAAGTTTTCTTTCCTAAGTTGTCAAGATATTTTTTGCTAACGGGGGTGACTACTGACGCCTGAGCCGCACGGCATGTGTCCACCAGCTGGGCTACGCGGCAGTATGACGAGCGTCCCAAGCGATTGATGTGATTCGTGGAATACAAAATTGCATACTGGATTTCGGAGACTTACCTGAAATCAAATAGTCCATACAACGGCCTCAGCGAACCAGAAGCGTAATGAGGTAGGTTGGACGCATATGCATATCACGCAATGCGGCGCCAGCGATCGCCGTTGGGCGGCACCGACCTGATGATGCTGCCTGCGCGGCATGCCAAAACGGACAGCGCACCCGACATTGCGTTGCGCAGCGGTAAGACTGCGACCGCTGACGGGGCGTGCAAGCGACCTCGTCGAGCGAGCCTCTCGAATGGATGCTGCCGAATTCTGTGCCGACCACGACGTGGTATCGCATACTGAAAGGTAGTTAAGAGGTGGAGGGCGCGTCAGTCTGGGAGTCGCGACCGGTCGCCCCGGTCGCGAAGGCTACAGGCCAACCTCGTCGGTCGTCACCCACGCGATATCCGGTGGACCAATATCAATGCCGTCGACCGATCCCGCCGGCGCGAGCCAGAGCCAGTGGAGGACGCTTGCCTTGACCGACGTCATTCCGTCCTGAAGGAGCTGAAGGAACCAACGCAGCTCGCCACGGAGCGAACATCACGTTGATCTTGAAAAAATCTGATTGCGGCGTGACCGTGAGGTCGCCGCATGTGAATGTGTGGCGATCTGATACTAAAGTATTGATGTGCATCTACGGCAGATGCGGTCGATCGAGCGCATCACATCGTGGTGAAAAGGAGGGGTGGGCGAGACGGAAGGTGGGCCTCAAAAAGCATAAAAATTGCCAACATGTCACAATATTTCGAGATGTTACATGAGCGCCACATATACGTTCGGTTTATCACTACAGATTCCGCCTGTGGCAGAGAGATGTCATAGATGTCAGATTCTGCCGGCCGAAGTCATGTAACTCATTTTGTGACCGATAACTTTCTCATCAAATAATGGCACTTTCTAACTCGGAGCGGCAGCGTAGATATCGAAAACGTAAGCTGGGCGCCGGCGGGCGTTATGAACGCCTGAGTTGTTTCGTCTCTATTACGACCAAGCGCAATGTCGAACGGCTGTCCGACTATTTCGGGTGCACGATGACACAGATGGTCGAGCGCCTCATAAACGAGAAGACCGAGTCACTGCTGCGCAAACTCAACGAGGAGGAGCGGCAACGATTTTACGTGCATCTGAAAGTGGTCGATGGCTAGCCGTCAGTTGGATCCGCTTTCTAACCACCGCGCCGGGTGCGAAAATGTGTCGAGGCGCTGGTTGCACACGATTATTCTCGCGCCAGGACATGGGCACTAGATAGTGTGGAGTGAGTCTCGAACCTGGCCACTGTCGAATGAAGAGGGCGAGCTATCACGTCTATGCGCCGACGTAGATCCTGCATCTCCAGCTTGACGGCGCTGTCTAATCAAGATAGCGTTTGATATCCAAAAGACGGAGAAACATAAAACAGTCCAGTAGCACGAAAGTGATGCCGGTCAAACGGACCTGTTGAGGATTGATGCGATCGCAGCGACGCTGCTCTGTCATCTGCGTGCGTATATTGCACAGACGCATTCGTATGTGTATGTCGAGTCGGAAGTGGTTGACTGCTGCCAGTCGTTTTGCTGCGTGCAATAAAATGTCCATCTTCATCCAGTGTATCGTAGGCATGCTAGTCGCTGTCTCGCCGCTTCTTCTTGGTGCGCAGGAGCGCCTGGAGAATCGCGGACACGATCCATTTTTCCAGATTTCTGCTGCCATCAAGAACTGTCCTGAGCCTGCTGGTCCAAGAGTGAGCCACGAGGAGTGGATGAGTCAATCGCATCATCGCATAGAGCACGGTAACCACTGCTGGATCGAGGGCCGTTGCCGACTTCCCAATGCATTTGACTACGATGACGAAATCGCAGATGCGACTCGCAGACGTTTGGAGTGGCTGTCATCGACATTACCAGCGTGGAAACAAAGTACCTTGTGGGTCACGGTCTATCAACGATGGATCCTGATTCAAGGCTGCGTAACAGGGGACTTCCCGAGAGATAAATTTCTTGCAGAGATGGGAGAGGTGGCTGATGCAGAGAGAGTGGTAGGTGAGCTAAGCGATCATCCCGGCCAAAAGCCTCCCTACGCCCTGTTTCACTGATAGCGAACTCAGTTGTGGGTCACAAGGATCCCAGGATCTCAGCGTGAATGTGCAATTGCCATGTGGGTGGTCGAAGCTTGCCTAAAAGCGTTGGTTGTAACGAAAGTGTAGTGCGTAGTTTGGGCATGCCTTGACTATCAGTCAAATGAGAAGGCCGATAGGTCTGAACGGCCGTTTGCCTGGCGTTACGTGGCTGTTTGTTGCAGGTATTGACTTACGGAGGCGATCTTGTCCAGCAATCAAGCGATGATGCGTGCTATTCAGCAGACTGAGTGGGGTTCACTTGATTCGATGAAATTGGTAGAAGTCCCCCGACCGGAGCCTCTTCCGACAGAGGTACTCGTTCGAATAAAGGCTGTCGGGGTCAATCCAATCGATTACCACACGGCAGTGGGCAGAGGCTACATGAATGCGCTGACGCTGCCTCATATCCCGGGCTGGGACATTTCTGGCATTGTTGAAGAGGTGGGGTTTGGAACAACTCGCTTCAAAGTGGGGGATGAAGTTTTTGGCTTTCCGCGTTTTCCGCGAGCAGTAGGGGGATACGCCGAATATGCCGCTGCACCTTCAAGACAGCTCGCTCTCAAGCCTGCAAACATGAGCTTTGAAGAAGCCGCTGCCATCGCCTTGGCAGGTTTGACCGCATGGCAGATGCTTGCGGACGTTGCTGAGGTTGGGCCGGGCACAAAAGTTTTAATCAACGGCGCTGCCGGCGGTGTCGGCCACCTGGCTGTTCAGGTTGCCAAATCACTGGGCGCTTACGTAGTTGGTGTAGCAAGAAAGGAAAAGCACGAACTTGTACGAAAACTCGGCGCAGATCGATTAATCGACTACACGACATCGGTTGTTACTGATGAAATCACTGACGCGGACGTAGTAATCGAGCTAGCTGGAGGGGATGCGACCATTCCGATGCTTAAAGCGCTGCGCAAAGGCGGTCTTCTCATTAGTGCAAGAAAACTGCCGAACATAGCCGAGATTCAGGAAGCGGCAGCGAAACTGGGTGTCAGAGGCTCCTCATTTGTTGCGGAGCCTGATTATGTCGCTCTGGAAAATCTTGCGGGCCTGATCCACCATGGCTCGCTAAAGGTTGAGGTTTCGTCCGTCCTTCCGTTGGAGCGCGCCATCGAGGCGTTAGAAAAAATCCCTCAAGGGCATCTGGTCGGGAAAACCGTGTTAAAGGTAAGCTGATGGAGGTCTGCGGCCCAGATGTGGCCACGAAAGAGGTGAGGTTTGATCGGAGCTATTGATGTTAGCGAGATGGCGTTTTGATTGCATCATGTATATGCGCATGCGCCATCTCGATGTATTCGGCCAGCGCAGATTGACAGCTTGCGCGCTCACTCGCGAGTGAGTTCTGGGTCGGTGAAAGGGAATAGCGCGATCTCAGGCCCGTGCTGCAGGCTGAATTCGAGCATTACGTTCAGCGCCAGGCGAGCGATGGACTCTGGAATAAGACTGTCTGCTGTCCGTCGATAGGCAGCGACCAGCTGTAACGGGGGAATGCGGTGCGTGACCTGCAAGAACTGCAATTGTGAGGTCTCGAGCTCCCGTGCAATGGAAGCCGGGGGGAGAACTGCGATGCCGAATCCATCGACGACAAGCCTGATTATCGCCGCAACGGACGTTACGCAATTGATTTGCACCTGTGTATCGCCATTTTCAGAAAACAGATTCTCCAAAAACTTATGCGGTGGAGAATGACGGGCAAAACTAACAATGGGAAAGACGGCAAGTTCGCTTTCGGTCAAAGGCTGAGCTGAAAGATTGAGCATGGGGCTTGCCATCCAGCGCATTGTCAAGCTACCGAGCGCAATGTTAGCCATGTCCGAGCCACCGACGTTCGTCATCTGAAACGATACGTCAATATGACCATTTAGTAATTGCGTTGAGAGATTGTACGACGTATCGCTCGTCAGTTCGATCGTAAGATTCGGATACTCATCCCGAACGCGTTTGAGCAGGTCTGGTAGCCATGTATGCACGATCGACTCAATTGCTCCGATCCGTAGCAGGCCTGACACCTTCGAACGATCACGCACACTGGATACCATCGCCAGGTTAAGTTTTAACATCTGTTCCGCGAACGGCAATGCTTTTGTGCCCTCTTGAGTGAGCGTCGCATCCTTTGGCCCTCGTTCAAACAGGCGTACCCCAAGCTCCTGTTCCAGCGCAGATATTCGGCTGGAAATAGCAGCCTGTGTCGCATGTAGCCGCTCCGCTGTCAGGCGAAAGCTGCGGAGCTTAGCTAGCCAGACGAACGTCTCAAGAAACCGAAGATTCATTCATCATCCTGATAGAGGTTTTCGGCAAGAATATTTTTGATAACCTGACAGTCTAACTCTATTTTCGTGGCCACGTGACAAGAAAATTTTCTGGAGCGTGACAATTTTTCTTTGTTGGACAGCCTTATTTGATCCACCAAGAATTCAAAAAAGTGACGCGAGTGGCACGCTCCGCTCAGATGCCTCGAACGGGCGAAACGTTGCGTCGAAGCGATGAGGCTCAGTCTAGAGACCAGTGCCGGTCAACATGGGTCTTCCGTGGCTATGCGTGGATATTGTGGGGGAATAATGCGCACAATTCGTGAGACTAGCAACATGCTTGCGTCTAAGGCAATGTCCACGGTGGAGCTGGTCGACGCCAGTCTGGCTGCTATTGAAGTTGACACGGATCACGGAGGTGCAACTTACACCCAGGTCGATCGCTCGGCAGCGCGCGAAGCTGCGGCAGGCAGTGATGCTTTCCGCTCGCGAGGATATGTACCCTCTGTGCTCGCTGGTGTCCCCATTTCGGTTAAGGACCTGTTCGATGTAAAAGGGCAGATAACGACGGCGGGTTCCCGGGTATTACGAAGTTCACATCCGGCGGTGCGCGATGCGGTCGCAGTGGCACGAATGCGCGAAGCTGGGGCTGTGCTCGTTGGGCGGACAAATATGAGCGAATTTGCTTTCTCCAGCCTCGGGTTGAACCCGCACTACGGCACACCGCGCAACCCGGTTGATCCTCGTCTTCTTGCTGGTGGTTCAAGTTCTGGCGCAGCGGTATCTGTCGCACTTGGACATGTCGCAGCCGCATTGGGCACGGATACGGGGGGATCGATTCGCATACCGGCCGCGTTTTGTGGCCTCGTGGGATTCAAGCCGACCGCTCGTCGTGTTTCGCTTGATGGCGTTGTCCCACTTGCACCATCATTCGATTCGATTGGCCCGATCGCTCGAAGTGTCGACTGCTGTGTACTGGTGGATGGTGTGATCTCAGGGCACACCCTCGGTACGACCGCGCGTCCATTGACGGGGCTGCGCTTCGGCATCACATCGGACTACGTCGGAGATGATCTGGATGAGACGGTGAGCACTGCGTTCAACCGGGCGATTGGTGTGTTGAGACGCGCTGGCGCATTGATTGAACGTTTTGCATTTCCGGAGTTGTTTGAACTCGGTGGCCGCTTCCCGCTTGCCAGCATTACCTCGACTCAGGCATGGGCGTGGCATCGAGACCATGTTGCGCGAGATGCGGATAGCTACGATGCCCGGGTACTCAAGCGCCTGCGCACCGGGGAGGGACGCAGCGCCGCAGACTACATTGAGTTGCTCGCTGCTCGCAAACGATTTGTGCGTCAGGCACAGTCACGCCTGGCGAAATTCGACGCATGGCTGATGCCAACCGTTGCGGTCGTCCCGCCGGAAGTAGCGCGTGTCGAGCTCGACGACGAGGCCTTTTTCTCCGTGAACGCCAAGGTTCTGCGCAACACGAGTGTAGTCAATTTTATGGATGGGTGCGCGCTTACTGTGCCGTGCCACCAGGAGAATGAGCTGCCGGTTGGTATTTCGATTTGTGGACCCGCTCTGGCTGATGCGTCCATACTTTCGATCGGACGAAGCATCGAAGCTTTATTGCGCACAAGCAGACAAATTGCGATGGCGTAAGGTATCGTTATCTGTGGCGCAGAATTGGCGTTGAAATTGAACAATGGATAGCAATTATTTGCTATCTAGAGAATAAATACTTGAAACGCTGCCGGACATACCTTATTTGAGTGAGGCCATCGGTGAATTCCTTATCGCGCTATCTTGCAAGTATTTTTGCTCTGACTGTTGTACACGTATGCGCTCATGCGACCGGTTCGACAACGAAACAGGTCCTGATTGGTCACGCTGCGCCGCTCACCGGACAGCTTGCAAACATGGGAAAAGACAGTGAGAACGCAGCCCGTCTCGCAATCGATGAAATTAACGCTCAGCATCCCGTGATAGGCGGGCAGCCTGTTGTTTTGAAGCTCGATTCGCAGGACGATGCAGCTGACCCGCGCACGGGCACGCAAGTTGCCCAAAAGCTCGTCGATGATGGCGTAGTGGCGGTAGTCGGCAACATCAATTCTGGCGTGTCAATTCCCGCATCACGGGTATATAGCGAAGCGCAGGTTGTGCAGATATCGCAGGGCTCCACAAATCCGACGTACACTCGCCAAGGCTACAAGACGACGTTCCGTGTGGTGGCGACAGATGCGCTTCAGGGGCCAGCGCTTGCCCGTTACGCCATCGACTCGTTGCATGCACGCCGCATCGCAGTGGTCGACGATTCGACCGCTTACGGGCAAGGTCTCGCGGACGAATTCATGAAGGCCGCGAAGGCGAACGGCGGCACGATTGTCGCTAGAGAAGCGACGAATGATAAAGCAACAGATTTCCGTGCGATCCTGACCAGAATTAAAGGTCTACAGCCCGATGTCATCATGTTCGGTGGTTCGGATGCTACAGCGGGCCCACTTGTAAAACAGGCGGCCAGCCTTGGAATTACAGCGAGCGTGCTGGGCGGCGACGGAGCTTGTACAAGCAGAATGATCGCTCTGGCGGGCGATGCAATTGACAACGTCGTGTGTTCAGAAGCGGGGCTCGCATTGTCAAAGATGCCGAAAGGGCAGGATTTCGACAGAAGATATGTTGCTCGCTTCAAGACTCCCATTGATGCGTATGCACCCTTTGCATACGATGCCGTTTACGTGATTTATGACGCCATGAAGCGTGCTGGCTCGACCGATCGCCAGAAAATCCTTGCTGCGATGCCCGTCACGCAATTTGACGGGGTCATCGGAAGAATTGCGTTTGATTCGAACGGTGATCTCAAAGATGCTGCAATTACGATCTACCAGTTCAAGGACAAGAAGAAGACGGTAATGGACGTTATCCGGATGTGAGTTCGGGCAAGCGTGGCCGTGGCGCGGCCAGTGGGATCTCAGACCCTCGCGTCTGGCGGGCGCACTGCGTGGCAGACTCGAATGCGGTGTCTCATGGAGCTTGCAACATGATGGTTGGATGCGCTGCTAGGCCGCCTCGCGAGCTGCGCGTTCGCTCGCATAAGGAGCGCTTAGCTTTGGAATAAGATCTGCGCGCGTGAGCAGTTCCCCGCACGTCTCGCACACGGCGCCTAATCCGGCATTCCCCTCGCAGGATTTATGCGTATAGCGTACGGTAATCGGCTCGCCTTTCGATTTGCACCAGTTTTCCCCCCACTCGCGTAAAGCACGAATAATTGGATAGAAAGCCTGCCCCATCTCAGTGCAGTGATATTCGTATCGCGGGGGCCGTACCATGTACGGCTTCCGCCGAATCATCCCACTTTTCTCGAGCTTTTTGAGTCTCGTCGCAAGCATCTGCGGTGTAGCCTGCGTTTGCGCCATCAGACTATCGAATCGTCGATTACCCATAAACAACTCTCGCATGATGACGAGAGACCAACGATCGCCAACGATGGCTTGTGAACGCGAGACTGGACATAGTGTGCCGCTGAGCTTGGACGATTCTTTCACGGTTGTCTCGATACGAGTGTTTAACACACAAATTCTACGAAAAGCCGCCGTTTCGTGCCTTCCGTTTAGCATGGCGTCGCTTTGCGTCGAAGACTGCCCCGTTTAGGAGTTTTTTACTGCTCCCTTGCTGTCAAACCTATTTAACAGGGAAGCCATTCTAATGAAACTGAAACCTGGTTGGTACCGGCTTTCGCTGTAAACGCTCAGCCGATCAGGAGAATCGACAGTCCGCTGTCGAAGTGGCTCAAGGAGATTACATCGGATCCGGGGCGGTCAAACTCAACATTGGCTGGCCGCCTCCGTTCGAAAAACTAGAATGTATTTTCGAAGAGTATTTCCGAACGGTCGACGTAACCAGGCTTCGGCCATGCGGGTTTTGTACTCTTGCCGATGGCAAGCATCATTGCTATAACGTGATTGTCCGGCAGCTTAACGAGTTTGGATACTTCGATAGGATCAAAGCCGATTAGAGGGCACGAATCATATCCCATCGCTTTCGCCGACAACATCATCGTGTGCGCAATGAAGGTTGCCGAGCGAATCCCCTCATCTCTTTGCAACAGGTCGTTGTATTCATAAAATTTTCCCATCCAGGGCACTAACAGATCCTGGATATCCTGGGGTGCATTCCGGAAGTACCGTTCGGGACCTTTCTGCCAGGCTTTGAGATCAGCGCACACAACAAAAAGCAGCGAAGCATCGGTTACCTGTGACTGATCGGCGGCGACAGATCGAATCTGTGCGCGCAAGCTCGCATCTTTGACGTTGACGAGACGCCAATGTTGAGCGTTGAAGGATGAAGGGGACTGGACAGCCAGGTCGATCAAGAGATCCTCCTCGTCCTTGCTGAATCGGTGTGCGGGATCAAAGCTCTTGATTGACCGGCGTTCGCGAATTGCTTGAAACAGATGCATAGTAAGCCCGATAATAAAGTGGTTTCTGGCGGTTGCCACACATATCGGTGATGCTGAATTTTCCACATCGATGAAGCGGGCGTCAGCGCCGATCCGTTGGCAACCTTGAGTGTTGGAGTATATAGATAATCCACAACTCAGGTCGCTTTTTTGCCTAAATTTGAGCGGGTGCAGCAGAGGCGCCTCCACGCTTTGCAGTCGACGCTCGCATTTGGCAGCGTGATTGGCTAAGCCTAGTAATCGACGGCAGTCGGTGGGCGCGACTGCACCGGGAGAGCATATTACTATCTCAGCACGCCAGGGGAAGACGTCGAGATTCGCTATGTCGACAGGTTGACCGGTGAACCAGGCTATATAGCATAAACCCGTTATGTTACCGGGCTACTGGACGTGCGTTCAGCCAGCGTGTGCGCAGTTTTTCAGGGGCGAACGCGCACAAAGTTGATTCCCTTCATCGTGATCACCAACTCGCCCTTGTCGTTTCGTCCTTCCAGGGGCGTGTAAACAAGTCCTCGGTCGGGTTTTGATCGCGATATCCTCTTATCGACGACAGCTACCTGGAGTCGCAGTTGGTCTCCGGGGCGAACCGGAGAGAGCCACCGAATTTCGTCCAGACCGGGTGACGCAAGACTCGCGACCGATGTAAGAAAATGCTCGATGAACAGTCGGGTTATGAGACTGGCAGTGTGCCATCCACTTGCGATCAGGCCGTGGAATGGTCCATTTGCAGCAGCGACGGGATCAGTGTGGATGTATTGAGGATCGAACGTTTTGGCAAAATTGATGATGTCCTCTTCATCAGCAGAAATTGGTCCAAACTCGTAAGTCAAGCCTGGGACGTAGTCCTCAAAATAGCGATCAGAGGGCGGGCGGTCAAATTGACTCAGCGGCACGATTTGTCTCCTGTTCTATAACTGATGCAGAACGCGAGTTCGCCTTGGTCCAGCAAGCCTTTATCAGCAAGAACCTATAGGGCTGGACCTGCCAGGTGTTGCGACATACAACCATCCCAGCCGGCGCTCATCGACAATAAGCAGATTGTTGGGCGAGCGTTCACGCGCTCTTCAGCGCCAGAAAATGGCCAAGGCAATCGTGCCAAACAGGCACCATTTGGCGACATAGTACACGGTGCGATTCCAACTTTTAAGCGCCTTTGTCGCTCGTCTAACGACATAGATGTACTGGAACGCATGGTTGAGCCTACCTGTACGATCACCGATCTCGTTCGGTGACACTGCGGCACGCATGAGGAAATTGCCAACTACATTGATGATGCTCTGAGCCCAGGGATATTTCATCGGCCGTGCGATGTCGCAGAACAGGATGATTCGGTCGTGATCGGTTTCATTCGCAGCATGGTGCATATAGGTTTCATCAAAGACCACGTCTTCACCGTCGCGCCACGAATATGCAATGCCGTCTACAACGATAGCGCAACGGTCATCGTTCGGAGTTACGAGGCCGAGATGATAGCGCAGAGGTCTCGAACGACCCTGACTTCGAGACCAAGGCTGCAGACGTGATAGGCCTCTATCTGAACCCTCCCGCTCATGCGGCAGTGTTCTGTGTGGACGAGAA
>NZ_JACFYJ010000063.1:0-49748 GCF_037126505.1 Paraburkholderia bengalensis | reverse complement strand
GGGTAGCGTGCCGTATCTGAAGCTGGCGGGGACCGTGCTGGGCGGCTGGCAGATGGCGCGCGCGATGCTCGCGGCGCAACGCAAGCAGGCGGATGACCCCTCGTTCTATGGCGCCAAGATTGCGACGGCGCAGTTCTTCGCGGAGCATGTGCTGCCGCAGGCGGTGGCGCTTGAGGCGTCGATTGTCAGTGCGAAGGGCGCCGAAGGCGTGCTTGCGTTGTCGGAAGAGCAGTTCTAAGTCGTAAAAGCCGGCTCGCGCTGAACGCGCGGAGCCGGCTTCGCCGCAAACTCCCCCGCAGTCCACCACGACGGCCCGCCCGTCACCTCTCCACGCGCATCGCTCAGTCGATCTTCGTGCTCAACCCCTTCAGTCCTTCGATCACGACAAGCAGCGCGCGACCGTGCTCTTCCGAGCCGTCCCATGCATCGACGATCGCATTGCGCAGCAGTTCGTTGTAGCCATGCGCGCGGCCGCCCGCATGGCGCGGCTCGACGCCATAGAAACTGCATAGCTTATTGAATGACGCGCTACGGCGCACCCGCCTGCCTTTCGACAGCCGAAGTCTCGACACCGTAGGCTGGCTGACCCCAGAAAGCCGCGCGATTTCACTGGACGAACGCGTGTCCGCCGTCAACCGGCGCAACAGGTCCTGCACGGGAAAATCGTGGTTCGGGGCTTCCATTCCATTCATTATAGCTATACATTAACGCTTATTGAATTGGCGGATCGAATTCACGCAATGACGGCTGGAACGGCACCTGAATGGCCATCCAGACGGCAAGCCGGAATCCCGAAGCCGACCAGGCATCCTGAGGAAGTTGATGACACTGAAGCACCTACCGCCCACGTTTTGCTGGATCAGGACAGGCATCGAGTCCGGCGAAGAACTGCCCAGCCTCGTTCTCCAGAAGGAATGGGAGCGGCGCCTGGGCGGCGGGCGCTTCCTGTGGGGCGTCGGTCAATCGCCCGGCAATGCCGCGCAAGTCGCGGCGCACCGCACAGGCTCGCTGCTCGCGCTTTTTTCGCCCGCGTCCAGCAGGCCGAAGCCAAGCGTGCGCAAACGCGAAGACATGCTGCTGTGGAACGCGTGGGTCGACAGCGTCGGCCAGGTCCGGCAGCTTCCGCCGCATGCGTTCATCGTCAGTCGCGCCGTGCTGCCGTCGGGGCGCCGCCGCGAGCAGCATTACGCGTTGGTGTGTTCGTCGCCGGCTGATCTGAGCATGGGCACGCGGCTTTCCATCTATCCCGAGCATTTGCGCAGCGTCAGTTCGGGCAAGCCGCCCGGCTCCGGGCAGAGCGCGACCGTGGTCGATTGCCTCGCGCGCGCGGGCGAGACGGGCGGCAAGCGTTATCCCGTCGCGCTCGCGGTCGAACTCGAAGCGCCCTACTGCGTGCGGCTCACGCAGCCGAGCGTGCTCAAGGCGCGCGACTTCGCCGAGGTCAACAAGGCCACGCGCGACGGCGACTTCGCCGCGTTCATCGAACTTGTCGGCCGCTTGCGAACGCGGCCTTCGCAAGAGCGCGTGCGCGGCTTCACGCGCGACCTGTTCGACACGCCGCCCGTTGAAGCGATGGCGGCATTCAGCGCGGCGCACACCGGCTTTGCCGTCGATGCGGGGCGCATTTCCGGCGCATAAACCTGGGAAAACTTAACATTTTGCGCGCGCGCGTTAAAATGTGCCTGTTATTGCAATCCAGACCTGGTGTTCTCCCGTCAGCAGGGAGAAAATCGGCCACGTGTCGTAGCGGATATTTCGCAAGGCTCCGGCTGTGCCAGGAGCCGTCGGCGCAAGCGGCGTTTCCATGCGCGGAATGTCCGAACCAGAAATCCGATGGAGGAATGCCATGTCGACCATGACGCACTCGAGGCAGGCTCAGGCCGCACAGCGTTTTGTCGAAGCGACGCGCAACGTGGATCAGGCGTTTCGCGCGGTGCGCGGCGAGCTGGATGACGGCATGCCGCGCGCCGGGCACGCGGCCGCCGTCGCCCAACTGGACCGCGCACTCGATGAACTGGCGCGTGCCGAGGCGCTGTTCGACTCGGCTGTTCGCATCGATGCGCGGCGGCGCAATTGAACCCGTCCGTCATGGCCTCGCCCGTACGAATGGATTGCTGATCTCGTCCCACTTCGAATCGCACGAGCAATGTCTACCACAATCGCAAAACTGGATGAGCAGGCGAGAGAACGTTTGATCGCGTGGATACAGCGCCGGATGGACGAGTTCGGCATCACCGTCGACGCGCTTCGACACTCGCTCGCCGAAGACGAGAAAAACGCGCGCGCAATCCGCTATCAGGACGCGATGGGCCATGTGTGGGACGGACGTGGCGATTTGCCCGAATGGCTGCGCCGCGCGGTCGCGTCGGGCCAGAGCATCGAATTTTTCCGCTGCGAAGGCTGAGCGGATCGGCGCTTTTGTCGAAGTCGCCGCAGCATCGCTCACGCGCTCGCGTGCAAGTCTTGGCGTCTCTCGTCTTGCCGCCTTTCGACCCACGAACATTGCGCAAGCCGCGCTTGTCACAAGGCTTCTGTCGCGCACGAACGTTTTCCAACACATCGCGCTTTAGCAACGCGCTTCGAAAGACCTCGCAAGCGAATCGTTAGCACGTAATTGCCGGTTCGGGCGTCGGCCATCTTGCACCGTGTCCCGGCGCGCACTAGCGAGCGTCGGCAACCCGTTGCGTCGCCGCCGACGCGCGCAGGCTGCGCAGCGTCAGCACGGCGAGCGTGCCCAGCACGACGCTCGTGAACAGATAGAGGCCGGCAGGCCCGGCGAGCGACATCATGGCCGACGCGATCGTCGGGCCGCCGCTCGCGCCCAGCGAGAAGAGCAGCAGCAGGCCCGCGCTGACGGCGATCCGCTCGTCGGCGGGAATGCAGTCGTTCACATAGGACGTGACGACGCCGTACATCGAAAACGCGACGGCGACGTACAGATAGCCGAGCGCTTCGATCAGCGCGCCGTCGCGCACGAGAAACAGCAATACGCTTAGCGCACCCGCGACGGCCGCGATGCAGAGCAGCACCTTGCGCCGGTCGAAGCGGTCGGCGAGGCGGGCGACGGGCCATTGCGGTACGAGCGCGGCGAGCAGCGCAAAGCCCATGAAATGCGCGACGTCCGGTACGGTATAGCCAACGCGCCGCATGAACACGGGCTGCATCGCGTAGAACGCGCTGTACATCAGGCCCGCTGCGAGACACGCGGAGATGCCGAGCGGCGCCCATCGGCGGATGGACTGCAGGCCCGACAAGCCGCGCGCGAGACGCGATCGATACGCGGCCCCGGCCGTGCTGGCGGGCGAATCGTGCGCGACGGCGGGGCCGGGCGCCGTGCCCGCGAGCGCGACGGGAATCAGCGACGCGGTGAACAGGGCGCTGACGGCGCTGAAGAGTTCGAAGCCCGCCGGGTCCGCGAGACCGATCAGGAACTGGCCCGTGCCGACACCGAGATAGTTCGTGATCAGATACGCCGAAAACACGCGGCCGCGTTGCGCGTTGCTCGCGACCTGATGCAGCCAGCTTTCGACCACCGTGAAGATGCCGACCAGACAAAAACCCGTGATGAAGCGCAACAGCACCCAGACGGGCGCCGTATTCCATATCGCGTAGCCGAGTGCGCAGCACGCGGACGCTGCCGCAAACGAGACGAACGCACGATGATGTCCGACGCGTCCGATCAGCTCGCCGCCGTAGACGGCGCCCAGCATGAAGCCGACGTAGTACGCGGACTGCACGACGCCGACGATGATCGACGGCGCCTGCTGCTGGATGAGCCGCAACGAGATCAGCGTGCCGAGCAGGCCGTTGCCCGTGATGAGAATCGCATAGCCGAAGAGCAGGATCGCGGTGGCGCGCATGCCGTTGAAAGCAGGCGTCGGCGCGGAACCAGGTGCGGGCGCGGGCTCGCGCGCAATGGGCGCGCCAAGAGCGGCAGCGCTCTCGACGAATTCGGCATGCGGCTGGGCGTCGGAGAGCGGGAATGCGCCGCACGGCGGAGTCGCCGGATCGTGTGCCTTGTTCATGCGTGCTCTGTGTGGTTCGTCTCGCGGCAACGGGATGGCGACGTGTTGCGGGCAACGTCCATGTCGAATGTAGCGGACCGCCATACGGTAGGCATCATATCAATGCGACATCCGTTTGTAGCAAAGCGACTGGCGGTGGCAAAGATATTTAGTTGAATGCATCCAGGCGAGCGCCCGGCATCGATTGCGCGACGGCGCTACCATGAGCGTTCGCCGCCAGGGAGCCGTCGATCATGCTGAAACATGTACGCACCGAGCTGCTGGACATCGCTTATGAAGAAGCGGGGGATACGGAAGGATGGCCTGTCGTGCTGCTGCACGGCTTTCCTTACGACATCCATGCCTTCGACGAAGTCGCGCCGCTGCTTGCCGCGCACGGGGCGCGCGCGATCGTGCCGTATCTGCGCGGCTACGGTCCGACGCGCTTTCTTTCCGCCGACACGCCGCGCTCCGGCCAGCAAGCTGCTCTTGCCGCCGATCTGCTCGCGCTGCTCGACGCGTTGAAGATCGAACGTGCGCTGCTCGGCGGCTACGACTGGGGTGGGCGCGCCGCATGCATCGTCGCGGCGCTCTATCCGCAACGCGCGCAGGGGCTCGTCACGGTCAACAGCTACAACATCCAGGACATCGCGGCCTCCGTGAAGCCCGCGTCGCCGGAAAACGAGGCGCGCCACTGGTATCAGTACTATTTTCACGGCGAACGCGGCCGCGCCGGGCTCACGGAAAACCGCCGGGCGCTGTGCCGGCTGCTGTGGACGATGTGGTCGCCCACCTGGCAATTCGACGACGCCACCTATGAACGCACGGCGGCATCGTTCGATCACCCCGACTTCATCGACGTCGTGATTCATTCGTATCGGCACCGCTACGCGCTGGTGGCGGGCGATCCGCGCTATGACGCGATGGAGCGTCAGCTTGCCGCGCAGCCTCCCATTCGCGTTCCGACGATCTCGCTCGACGGCAGCACCGACGGCGTGATGCCCATAGGGGGAACAGCGTATCATGCGCCGCATTTCACCGGGCCGTACGAATACCGCGTGATCGACAACGCGGGGCACAATCTGCCGCAAGAAGCGCCCGGTGCGTTCGCCGATGCGTTGCTCGCCGTGCGCAAGCACGCGGCGTGAGCCCCACGCTCATGTAGCGCGGCCGCAGCGGCGCGTTCGCTGTGGTGACCGCTGTGCTAACGCTGTGATAACTTCGGACCCTTCTGGTCCAAACAACGAGTCTTGATCATGAAAGTCGCGGTGATGGGCGCTGGCGCAGTGGGCTGCTATTACGGCGCGATGCTGGCGCGCGCGGGACACGAGGTGGTCTTGATCGGCCGCCCGCAACACGTCGACGCGATCGGGCGTCGCGGCCTGCGCCTCGAAGCGCAGTCATTCGACGAAACCATTCCGCTTGCGGCCAGCACGCAAGCGAGTGCCGTCGAAGGCGCGAAGCTGGTGCTGTTCTGCGTGAAGTCGACGGATACGTCGAGCGCCGCGCTGGAAATCAAGCCGTTTCTCGCGCCCGACGCGTTGGTGCTGACGCTGCAGAACGGCGTCGAGAATGCCGACGAAGTCCGCAAGATCGTGCCGCAGGACGTGGCGGCGGCCGTCGTCTATGTCGCGACGGAAATGGCGGGGCCCGGGCACGTGCGTCATCACGGGCGCGGCGAGCTGGTGATCGAGCCGTCGAAGGCGAGCGCGGAGGTCGCGCAGGCGCTGATCGCGGCGGGCGTGCCCACCGAAATCTCCGACAACGTGCGCGGCGCGCTGTGGGCGAAGCTGATCCTCAACTGCGCGTACAACGCGCTGTCGGCGATCACGCAGTTGCCTTACGGCCGGCTCGTGCAGGGCGAGGGCGTGACGGCCGCGATGCGCGATATCGTCGACGAGTGCCGCGCCGTTGCGAAGGCCGACGGCGTCACGCTTCCCGGCGACATCGACCGGGCCGTGCGCATGATCGCCGAGACGATGCCGGGACAGTACTCATCGACGGCGCAGGATCTGTCGCGCGGCAAGCGCAGCGAGATCGATCACCTCAACGGGCTGATCGTGCGGCGCGGCGAAGCACTGGGCGTCGCCACGCCGTCGAACCGCTTGCTGCACACGCTCGTCAAACTGATCGAGAGCAAGCAGTCCCGTTGATTTCCGGTGTGGGCCGTTCGCGTGCTAACCGGCATTCGCCAGATAGTCGAACGCAACCTCGCCGATATCGAGCGTGAGGTTCGCCACGACCTGACGCGCCCCGACCACGCGCCGCACGGGCAGATCCGCGACGGGCGCGAGCGCGTGGTGCCGCAACTCCAGCGCAGCGGGGCCCGCCCATGCGCCGAGCACGGTCACGTCGCGCAGAAAAAAGCGCACCAGTTCGCACACGCGCGCGCTGCCGTCGACGTGCGGAATCACCTTCAGCAGGTAGTTCGGCGTATCGGCGAGCTTCGCGCGTTCGGTTTCCATGTCGAGCGCCCAATGCTTGTAGCCCATCGTGCCCGTCGCGATACGTTGCGTGCCGTAGTCGAGCGTGCCGAGCAGCGTGTCGTTGCCGTCGACGCTGATGTGCGGACGCGCCAGCTTCTTCGGAAAGCCCCAGATTTCGCGGCCTGCCGCAATCGGGCCTTCGTCGTCGAGATACATCGAATGCGTGTAATTGCAGAGACGTCCTTCGCTATCGCGCACTGAAATGACCTGCCCGCTTTCGGTGTAGTCGCCGAATCCCGACGAATCCGGCATGCGAATGAACTCGTAATGCACCAGCGAGTTTTCCGGCTTCAGCGGCGCCGGCACGGCAGCGGCAATCGCGTCCGGGTCGCTCTCATACGAAATAATGAAGTACTCGCGATTCACGAATCGAAACGGCGGGCGCGGAAAAGCGGGATTGTGTACAGGCATCGCAAACGCGTTCTTGCGGATCGAATCCAGGTCCATGAATGTTCTCCCGGTGGGCAGCGCACACTGCGCGCGTCAATGGTAAAGCGATTGCGCGCGCAGTGGTGTGTCCGTTCGATGGCAATACGAAAGCGGCGGCTCTGCGATGCGCGCAGGCCGTGCGCTTATGCGCTTACGCGCGTGCTGCGCTTGAACAGTGCGCGAGAATGTTGACGAGCTTGCCGAATGGATCGCGCACATAAAAGCGCCGCACGCCCCAAGGCTCGTCGACGGGACCGTATTCGACCGCGAAGCCCGTTGCCTTCATCGCCGCGCACGCCGCGTCCACGTCGTCGACTTCGATCGACAGATCCGGCACGCTCGTGCCGGACCCGCCTTCCTGCGCGAAGCTGATCTGCACGGTCATCGCCTGATCTGTGCCGTAGGTGCGAATCCAGCCGTGATCCATCAGCAGTTCGAGGCCGAGAACATCGTGATAGAAGCGTTGCGCCTGCGCTGTCTGCTGCACTTCGACGTTGCACACGATCCGGTTGACCTTCATCGACGAGCCTCTCAAGACGTTATTGACGCGCCTGCTCTTCCTTGTACAGCGCGACCTCTTCGGCGAACGCTCTCGCCACCTGAGGGCGCTGCACGATGCGTCGATAATACGCGTCGATGGCGGGCCACTGCGCGAGATCGATGTCGCAATACTTCGCCCAGTTCAACACGACGGCAAGATATGCATCCGCAATGGTAAAGCCGCCGACGAGATAGTCGTGCCCGGACAGATGCGCCTGCAAATAGTCGAGCCGGCGCGCGACCTTCTGGCGGGCGTAATCGTGAGGCGCGGTGGGGTCCAGCAGCGGCACGAACACGGCCTTGTGCAGTTCGGTGCTGATAAAGCCAAGCCATTGCTGCAGCTTCGCCCGTTCCGGCGTCCCCGCCACGGGCGCCAGCCGCGCAGCGGGAAACTGATCCGCGACGTACGGCAGGATGGCCGTGTTCTCGGTCAGCAGCCAGCCATCGTCGGTGCGCAGAACGGGCACCTGCCCGAGTGCGTTGACGGGATAGAAATCGGTGCCGTCGCGCAGCGTCTTGTGCTTCGTATCCACCTGAATGAAGCTGGCTTGCGCGCCCGCCTCGTACAGCGCAATGCGCGTGGCAAGCGAGCACGCCAGCGGCGAAAAGTACAAGTCCATGCTGATGTCTCCCGTCATTGAATTGTTTTTGTACTATAGTGAACAAAAATCGACGGTGTCAAATATTTATATGCGAGACAGTACAAAAAGCGAAAAGCGCGCACGCGGGCGGCCCCGCGCATACGATGCAGACGACGCACTCGGACATGCGACAGATGCATTCTGGCTCGGCGGCTATACGGGCACATCGCTCGATGCGTTGAGCGACGCAACAGGCATGAATCGCCCGAGCTTGTATGCCGCATTCGGCGACAAGCACGCGTTGTATCTGAGCACGCTCGACCGCTATGTCGAAGCGGGCGTGCAAGCCATGCAGATGGCGCTCGCCGACGATATTCCGTTGACGCAGGCCTTGCAGCGTGTCTACGACGGAGCGCTGGCGCTTTATCTGCCGGTGGGCGGCGAGCCGCGCGGATGTTTTCTGATCGGCACGGCCGTGGTCGAATCGAAGGTCGATGAAGACGTGCGCACCAGATTGGCGCAAGGCCTGAAAGCCTTCGATCGTGCATTCGAAAAGCGCATCCGGCGCGCGCAGGCGGACGGCGAACTACGCGCAGAGGCTGATTGCGCCGTACTCGCGCGCGTCGCTTCGGCGATCCTGCATAGCCTTGCTTTGCGTTCGCGCGCAGGGGACACGCGCGCATCGTTACGCGCAACGGCAGCGGAAGGTGTCGCGCTCATTTGTGGTGCTCGCAACCATGCCGTTGTAAAAGGCACATCGGTTACACGCTCCGCGAAGGCATCGAGAAAGTAGCGGCGGTGTCTTTGACCAGCATCATCAAGCGTCGGCTGGTACAGCGTTTGCGCCATGAAGGTTGTACTACCTACTTCATGGAGGAAGTCATGAAACTGCTCAAGCAAGCTGCCATTCTTGCCGCCGTCATGGGTATTTCCGCCACGGCTATTGCGCAATCGACCGTCCCGCCGGGCGAGCCGGCCACGCGAGGCGAAGTACGGCAGGATCTGATCAACGTCGAGAACCAGGGCTATCGTCCGGGCGACGGCGACCGCACGAACTATCCGGCCAACGCGCAAGCAGCGGAAAGCCGGGCGTCCGGCCAGCAAGGCCAGAGTGACGGTTACGGAGGCGTGAAGTACGGCACGACGTCGACGGGTGTGGCGCAACCGATGCCCCGCCCGAACGACGGCACGAAGGGCGTTTACTTCGGCCGGTAATGCGTCGATCCGTCGCGCGCCAACGGGCGCGCGCCGCGCTGTGGCGACGGCGTGACGGCGTGACGGACAGCAGCAGACAGGCGCGGCGGCATGTCAATGCGCTTCGCCTGCGTGTAGCTATTGCATTCGGGCCGCATGGGAACGTGCGATGCCCGATGCCGCGATGAATTGCGCGAGGAAGGAGCACGACATGGCACGCACGAGCGACGGTCAGCCGAACACAATGGATGAACCGGCAGGCCCCGAAGCGCCGCCGCCCGCGAAGAGCAAGCGCGCGGATGAAAAGCCGGCTAGCGGCAAGAGAGGGGAGTCGGCCGCGCACGGCGCACCGACGGATGCGGATTTCGAGCCGCCCATCGTGCCCGGCGATACGGTCAGCACGCAACGCAAATAGCTTGACTACATGACGCAGAGGACGCGTTTGCGATCTCGATACAGCGGCTGAGCGTGCGCAATGCACGAAAAAAAGCCCGCTCGAAAGCGGGCTGAAAATGCGCCTGACGCGGGGATCGCGTCCGGTTCCTGCTACTGGTTCTTGCGTTGCCCGTTCAGGCCGCGTGGGAGACGCCGCTTGCGCCGCGTGTCACGACATTCAGGTTGCTCTCCGCTGTTTGGACGGCCTGGCGCGCCGTTTTCCAGATGCTTTCGTAAAAGGCATTCGCTGCCGTGACGGCCGAGTTCATCGCCGTTGCCGCGACTTCCGCGCCTGCGGGCGCGCGCTGCGCCGCTTCGTCGAAATCGGCCTTGACTACGCCGATCTGCGATTCGTAGTGCGCGCTCGCGTGCTTGATAATGGCTGCCTGGGTGCTCGCGAGGATGTCGAGCAACTGTTGGTTATAGAGCGCCGCGCGCTCGATCACCGACAGGTCGCCGCGTCTCGCTGCACCGACCACGGGCAGCTCGCCGTTCGAGAGCGCCTTCATGCTGCGCTCCACGTTCTCGTGCAGTACGCGGAAATTCAACTGAACGAGTTTCTCGAGGCCGTTGACCGCCTCGTTCGCGATGTTGAAGTACGTCTGAACCCCGGCTCTCTGTGCGGCAGTCGCTTCGTCGATGGTGATAAACATCGAATGGCCTCGTATGGTTGATGCACGAAGGATCGACTGGCATCGGCGTCGTCTGACAATCGATGCCAACCGGTCAAATGGGAAGGATCGCCGGCTGCAGCGTTATTTGAGCCGCACTTGCCGCGCGCCCGGATATGACGCTGTCATGACAGCGCGCTGCCGAGACGGGCGAGCAGCGCGTGCCCGCGTTCCGTCAATCGTGGCTGCAAACACGTCTGAGGCGGCGCGCCAATCGTGATGAACTCGCGGTCGGCAAGCGCCAGCAGATCTTGCGGATCAAAATCGGACTGAGGCGTCGCGTCCTTGACCAGCATGAGCGTCGCAAATTCGTGTGGGCTCAGCATGTACGTCTCCTGAAGGGCGCATCGCTTTCGCTCGCGAGTATGAATGACTTGGCGGCCCTTCGCGAACGGTGAATACGATTCAAATTATTGGTCCATAGATGCATGCGCACAGCATCGATGGGGTTCTCATCCTAATGCGGTGATTTTTAAATTTCAATCGGAAATGACGCGGAATTGCCAAGTATTTTTGCGCGAACGCACATAGGCAATTATTGCGCGCCCAAAAGCGTGGGCCGGAAAATAATACTAGTCTGCTGATTGCCCGAGTGCGGCCGAAAATCCGCGGTCCGGCAGGACCAGGGCGGCGCGTTGTTGCCGCGACCCGGCGCAACGTGTTGAAACAGAGCGTTTCGAGAATGGCGTGTCCGGATTTAAGCGTTTTTATAAACCAACACCCACGACAGCCGCATCAAGGATAAAACGCGGCTTTAGCAGTAAATAGTCCGTCAATTGAGGATCGATAAATACTATTAATCATATCGAAGCGCCCGCCGGCTGCGCCCGGGCGTTTAAATCGGCAAATCGTTTTAAAGCCGATTCAATGTCCGCGACCCGGGCGATGTCATTTGCGCAAATGAGTCGCGCAGCCAAAGCCCTGGCGTTCGCGCCCCTTCTCGCCCATGACGATTTTCTCCGTGATATTTTTGTAGCCGCCAGGCTGCACGCAGGATGCAGCCGGCAGCGCGAGCGGCACAATGTCGCTTCGCTTGCTTGGGCAGCATCTGCAGCGGCAGGTGGCTCGCCGCCATACAACGACAGGGCACAGGAAATGGACCGCTTCGAGGCAATGGAGATCTTCACGCGCGTGGTGGACGCGAACAGCTTTTCAAAAGTATCTGAAATGCTCGACTTGCCGCGCGCCAAGGTGAGCCGGACGATTCAGGCGCTGGAGGAGCACGTCGGCGTGCGTCTTCTGAACCGTTCGACGCGTCAGGTGAGCGTCACGGAAGACGGCGCACTTTTTTACGAGCGCTGCGTGCGCATTCTCGCGGAAGTGGCGGACGCCGAATCGTCGCTGTCGAACAAGCGTGAGAGCCCGGCGGGGACGATTCGCGTCGATACGTCGGGCACGCTTGCACGCGCGTTGCTGCTGCCTTCGCTCGACGATTTCTACCAGCGCTATCCCGAGATCGATGTGCGCCTGGGCCTCGCGGACCGCAACATCGATCTGATCCAGGACGGCGTGGACTGCGTGATTCGCATGGGCATGCTGGAGGAATCGAGTCTCGTCGCGAAGCGCATCGGCAATGCGCGCATCGTTACGTGCGCGTCGCCCGCCTATCTGGAGCGGCACGGAATACCGAAAACGCTCGAAGAACTCGCCGGGCATCGGGCCGTGAATTACGTGTCGGCGCGCACGGGCAGAACATTTCCGTTCGAGTACAACGTCGGCGATGAAGTCGTGAAGGTGCAGATGAAGAGCGTGCTCGCCGTCAACGACGGCTCGGTGTACATCAACGCGGGCGCGCTCGGGCACGGCATCATCCAGCCGTCGCGCTTCATGGTGTCGGAGCTCATCAGGCAAGGCGCGCTGCGCGAGATTCTCGAAGACTTCGAGAGCCCATCGACGCCGCTGTCCGTCGTGTATCCGCATCGCCGCAATCTCAGTTCGCGGCTGCGCGCGTTCGTCGACTGGGTGTCGGAGATCGCGCACAAGAACCCGGACCTGCGGATCAACGAATAAGCGAAGGAATAAGCGTTGCATTGCGTGCCGGGCAAAACGCGCGACACGCAATGCAGTGCGGCTCAAGCAATCTTCAGCGGCTCAGCAGGGTGCGGGGCGGTCTCATAAGCGCCCCAGATCGTCTGGTCGAAATTGACGATCGAGCCCGTCATCAAACCCGATTCATCGCTGGCGAGAAACGCGACGGCGCGCGCCGCTTCGGCCGGGTCGATCAGGCGGCCAAACGGCTGCACGGCGGCGGCTTGTTGCAGCCAGTCGTCGTCGGCGCCGTGAAACTGGCGCTGAATGCGGTCTTCGCCTGCCGATGCCATCCACCCGAGGTTCAGCCCGTTCACGCGTATGCGGTTGCGCAGCAGCGCATACGCGGTGTTCTGCGTGAGCGTCGCTAGTGCGCCCTTCGACGCGCAATACGCAGCGATGAACGGCTGCCCGGCCTTCGCCGACATCGAGCCGATATTGACGATGGTGCCTTCGATACGCTCGCGCAACATCACGCGTATCGCTTCCTGCATCAGAAAGAACGGCGCGCGCACGTTGGTCGCGAAGATGCGGTCGAACAGCGCGGCATCGGTGTCGAGTATCGTGCCGCGATCGGTCAATGCCGCAGCGTTGACGAGCACGTCGATGCGGCCGAACTGCGCGTCGGTGCTCGCGATCACGTTGCGGCAGTCGTCGAGGTTCGCGAGATCCGCCTGCACGAACACGACCTTCGCATCGCGCGCTGCGCCAAGTGCGCTCAACTCACGCGCCTTCGCTTCGCCTTTCTCTTTGGCGCGTCCGCAGATCACGACGCCGCACGCGCCGCGTTCGACGAATAGCGCGGCAATCGCCGCGCCGAGTCCCTGTGATCCGCCCGTGACGATGGCGACTTTCGAATCGAATTGCCCCATGTGTTGTCTCCTTCCGTGTCGAGAGCAAGGCACTGCAGTGGTTAGTGGATAGCGCGGCTTGCTGCGCGCGCGGCGTCGATGCGATGATTGCCGGTATTCCCGTCACGACGCCTGACATCATGTCCGAACTCCGCCGCCGCAAGACGAACATGAGCGACATCGCTCGCGCCGCGGGCGTCAGCGAGGCAACCGTCGATCGGGTATTGAACGGACGCGGCGGCGTATCGCGCGACAAGGAAACGCGCGTGCTCGAATGGGCGCGCAAGCTGAAGATCGATCGCGCGCTGGAAGCCGTGTCGGTGCGCTGGCTGCGCATCGCGATCCTGCTGCAGCAACCCGTCGCGCAGTATTACGTGCATCTGAAACAGGGCTTCGAGCTCGCGCAAAAGACCTTCGAAGCACAGCGCGTGATCTGCGCCGTCACGTACTTCGACAGCCTCGATCCGCAGGCCGTCGTCGAGACGATCGAGCGGGCAACGCGCAAGGCCGATGCGCTCGTGATCGTCGCTTACGAGCATCCCGACATCACAGCGGCATTGCGTCATGCGAGCCACCGGATGCCCGTGGTGACGCTGGCGAGCGATCTGCCCGGCACGGGCAGGCTCGCCTATGTGGGCATCGACAACCGCTGCGCGGGGCGCGTTGCCGGCGAGCTGATGGGCCGCTTTCTCGGCGATGCGGGTGGCAAGGTGCTCGTGATGACGGGCATGCATGACTTTCTCGGCCATGAAGAGCGCGAAAGCGGCTTTCGTTCCGTGCTGCGGCGGCGTTTTCCGAATTGCGACATCGTCGAGACGGTCGAGAGCCGCGAGCAGTCGTCGATGACGGAAAGGCTCGCGCGCGACGCGTTTCGCCGCTATCCGGACCTGCGCGGCATCTACAACATCTCGGTCGGTGACGAAGGCATCGGTAACGCGCTGCGCGCGCTCGACCGCGTGCAGAACACAGTGCTGATCGGACACGAACTCAACGACACATCGCGCCGCCTGCTGATCGAAGGCGTGCTCGACGCCGTGCTCGACCAGAACCCGGTCGGCGAAGCGCTGCATTCGATCGAAGTGATCTTGCGTCACTATCATCGAGGTCCCGGCGTAACGTTGACGCAGCAGATTCCCGTGACGGTGCTGTTGCGCGAGAACCTGCCGCTTACCGATTGAGGTCGGGCGCTTCCGCCTGCGCGACCTCGCGCGGCGACCGATAGACGGCGAGCCGTTGCGTCACAGCGCCTCCGCAGCGACGAGCCCTTTGAGTTTCACGCTGCCGTCTTCGAGCAACGCAGGCTCGATGCACGCGCGCTGTCCGATCAGCGTTTGCGCGACGCGCACGTCCCGCCCGATCTCGCTGATCTTGCCGACTCCGCTGGCGCCGACCAGCACGCCGTCGCGATCGAGCGCGAAGAAAATGCGCGACGTGTCGCCTGTTTCGCGCACAACGCTCTGCACGCCAAACGCGGGCATGCCCGAAATCTGAATCGTCATGTCGTACTGATTCGACCAGAACCACGGCACTTCCGAGTAGGTCTCGCCGCGATCGAGCATGTTGCGCGCGACGATGCGCGCATGGTCCTCCGCGTTCTTCCAGCATTCGAGCCGGATGCGACGCCTGAACAGCCGGTGCGGAAACGAACAGACGTCGCCCGCCGCGAAGATGTGCGGATCATTCGTGCGCAACGTATCGTCGACGGCGATGCCGTCCGCGACGTCGATGCCAGCCGCCTCCGCCAGCTCCGTGCGCGGCTTCACGCCAATGCCGACGATCACGCAATCGCATGCGATATGCGTGCCGTCCTTGAGCTTGACGCCCGTTACGTGCGTGGTGCCGAGCAGCCGTTCGATCTGCGCGGCAAAGTGAATCCGCACGCCCATCTGCCGATGCCTGTCGATCAGATAGCCCGCCACCACTTCCGGCACCGCGCGCATCAACGCGCGCGCGCCGGCTTCGACGACAGTGACGTCGCAGCCGCGCGCCACCGCCGAGGCCGCGACTTCGAGCCCGATAAAGCCCGCACCCACGATCGCAATGTGCCGCCCAGGCGTGAGGACTGCGGCGAGCGTGTTCGCATCGCTTGCCGTGCGCAGCAGATGCACGCTGTCGAGCTGTGCGCCCGGCGCGTCGAGGCGCCACGGCTCCGCGCCTGTCGCGATCAACAGACGCTGATAGTCGATGCTGCGGCCGTCGCGCAGCACGACTTTGCGCGCGCCGCGATCGATCTGCTGCACGCCGGCATCGACGCGCAAATCGATGCGCTGGTCGCTATAGAAGGCGTCGTCGTAGAACGCGCATTGTGCTGTGGTCCGCTCGCCAAGCAGCACGGCTTTCGACAGCGGCGGGCGGTCGTACGGCGCGACGCCTTCGTTGCCGAGCAGCGTGATCTCGCCGTCCCAGCCATTCTCGCGCAGCGCGTGCGCGGTGCGCGCGCCGCATTGACCCGCGCCGACGATCACCATCGCTGGCCGCGCGTTCATGATGCATCCCTCGCGGGCACACCAAGCAGTACTTTGCCGTCTTCGACGCGCACGGGATAGGTTTTCAGATGGACACAAACGGGCGCGCTTTTCGCCTTGCCGCTAGCAATGTCGAAGCGCCCCTGGTGCAACGGACACTCGATTTCGCGATTCACGACGAAGCCGTCGGCAAGATGCGCATGCTCGTGCGTGCACCAGCCGTCCGACGCATAGTAGCCGTCCGCGATCCGATACACCGCGTAGCTCGCGCCGTCGTGATCGAAGCGCATCACGTCTTCTTCGTCGATGTCGCCGGGTGCGCAGGCGGCGATCCAATGGATGTTTGCGTTCGTGTCGACGCTCATGCTGTCTCCTGTCGTGATGTTGCATCCGTCAGGCGTGTCCGCCTGCCCGCGTGTCAGGGCGAGGGAACGATGCGTTGGATTACATGCGCCGGGTCTTTGCGCTGCTTCCACAGCGCGGGCACCATCTCGCGATACGCGGCATAGACGGACGGGTACGCGGGCGGCAACTGATCCTTGATCGCTTCATGCAGGCGCGGCAGCGCATGGAACGGCACCATCGGCAGCAAATGATGCTCGAGGTGATAGTTCATGTTCAGGTACAGAAAGCGGAACACGAAATTCGTATGGACGGTGCGCGTGTTCAGCCGATGATCCTTGACGTTCACGGCCAGGCCCGCGTGCTGCATGAGACCGAGCAGCTGATGCAGCCAGCCGCCATAGAAGCGCGGCGTCCACACGAACATCAACGGCAGGACACTGCGCATGGCGATCGCCAGCGCGATCGTGCCGATCACGACAGCCAGATAGATGCGGCACGACCAGATCATTTTGGGCTTTTCGCTGGCGGGTAGAAACGCATCCGTGGCAGCGTCGATGCGGCCGAACGCATGGCGCACGATCTTTTTTATCTCGATCGTGCAGCCGACCAGTCCGATGAAATCCGCGATGATCGGCAGCACTTTCGTGGGACGCGTCACCTGTATTTCGGGGTCGCGCGTCTGGAAGTACGTGTGCGTGTGATGACGCGCATGACTCCAGCGCCACCAGTAGCCTTCGCGAATCGTCATGAACGACGACAGGTGATAGAACGCGTCGTTGATCCAGCGCGTCTTGAACGGCGTGCCGTGCGACAGCTCATGCCAGCGGGCGTCGCTCGATGAATAGATCGTGCCGTACACGAAGAACGCGGGCACGGCCCACCATGTGCCCCACGCGAAGGCGGCCACCGCGCCGGAGCTCACCAGCAATACGAGCCACGGAGCGAAGTTGCGCAGGCCGGCTGCATCGTCGCGCTTCATCAGTTCCTTGAGGACCGCGCGCGGAATGCGCGGCTGATACCACTGCTCGGCAATGCGAGCCCCAAAGGAGGGGTCGGCGGGGCCGGGCGGCGTGGCGGCGCTGTCGACGGCGGAAGTCGAGGACATGAGTCGTCTCCTGAGCTAGCGCGTTGCGCGCCCGACTCTACTTCGTGTTTGCGGGATTTCCATCAGCGCGACGCTTCAGGAACACATTCCGTTTGCACAAAGATAGTGGAAGGAGAGCGAAGCCTCACGGCCAATAATGATGGCTTTCCATCAAGCGCGGCACAGCGCGACCCTGCGCGCCACGCAGCAAGGCTTAAGGGCGCAGAAGATCGAATCCGCCGAACACGATGACTCCGCTCAGTACGATGAGCGAAACCGAGTGTTGGCCGAAATAGAGAAGGGCCGCGGCGGACCACGTCGTCAGGCAAAAGGCGGCGATGCGTTTCATGCTGTACTGCTCGTGTTGAGTCGACTGCGATTACGGGTTTTCCCTTGGATTTTCTTTATATAGCACGGTCAGACGCAATGCATGTTCTGCGCTGCGCGAAACGAAAAACGGGCGACATGGCCCTTAAAACCGTGCTGCCCGTTTCTTCAACGAGAAGGGCGGCCCTCAGGCCGCCCGCGTGACTACATCGGCGCTGCTTCAATACCTCATAGGCGGTCGATCGAGTACTTCCCCGGACCCGTCACGAACAACAGCAGCAGGCCGCCGATTATGCTGATGTTCTTGTAGAAGTTGATCATGTTGACGAAGTGCTCCATGCCTGTCTGCGTCCAGAAATGATGGCCGATAAACGCGGTGCCGAGCGTGTAGAGCGCAAGCAGCAGCGCGAGCGCGCGCGTCTTGAAGCCCACGGCAATCACGACGCCAACAACGAGTTCCATCACGATTGCAATCACGGCGGACAAGGCGGGAGCGGGCGCGCCCGTTGCGGCCATGTACTGTTCGGTGCCGGAAAAACCGGTGAGTTTGCTCCAGCCGAATAGCACGAAAAGTACGACCAGCAGCACGCGTGCGACGAGCAGCAAAGCATCCTTGCGTTGTTCGATAAAGGCGTTCATGTTCATTCCTGTTTCAATCAGTTGGGCATGTGGGCTCTAGCCGTTCAGGACCACAGTTCCGATACTTCGTTGTTACGCAGGTCGAATACGAGTACTTCCGCATCGCGGCCTTCCGTGAATTCAAGGTGACGCTCGTTACGAATCCGCGCGCCGTCGCCTTCGTTCAGTTCGACGCCGTTCAGCTTCACGCTGCCCCGCGCCACATGCACATAGGCATAGCGATCGGCGGCGATATCGAGGCCGGCCTTTTCGCTGCCGTCGAAGAGACCCGCATACACGCGCGCATCCTGACGCAGTTCGAGCGAGCCGTCCTTGCCATCCGGCGACAAGACGAGTCGCAGCGTGCCGCGCTTGTCCTGCGCCGAATAGTTCTGCTGCTGATAACGCGGCGTCGCGTTCTTCACCGACGGCGCAATCCAGATCTGCAGGAAGTGCACGGTGTCGCTAGCCGAGTGATTGAACTCGCTGTGCGCGACGCCCGTGCCTGCGCTCATCAGTTGCACGTCGCCGGGGACAATCACGGAGCCCGTGCCCATCGAATCCTTATGTTCGAGCGCGCCTTCCAGCACGTACGAGAAGATTTCCATGTCGCGGTGCGGATGCTTGCCGAAACCGCGGCCGGGCGCGACACGGTCGTCGTTGATCACGAGCAGGTCCGAAAAACCGATCTGCTTCGGGTCGTAGTAGTTCGCAAACGAGAACGTGTGACGCGAGCTGAGCCAGCCGTGTTCAGCGCGGCCGCGTTCATTGGCGTGTCTGATGTCGATCATTTTTTCCACCTCCATTTATCGATTGCTTTTGCCTCTCTTGGCAGCGGCGGCGCCGTTGTCAGAAGCAGTGATGAAAGTGTAGGTCAATCAGGGTGACAATAATCGGCGCCAGGTGTGAATCACTGTCACAATGGAGTGGACAAACAGCGCGAGCCCGTATGAATCCGGGCAATAGACCCCATGCAACTGGACGACCTGAAAATCTTCGTCGCGACCGTCGACGCACGCAATTTCACGGCGGCCGCAAACCGCCTGCAACTGTCGAAGCAGTTCGTCAGCCGCCGCGTGATGGCGCTCGAAGCGAGCCTCGGCGTGCGGCTGCTGGTGCGCAACACGCGCAAGCTCGCGGTGACCGACCTCGGCTACGAGTTCTATCAGCGCGCGACGCGCATCCTCGGCGAAGTGGAGGACGCCGAGCAGGCGATGTCGTCGGGACGTTCGGACCCGCGCGGGCTGTTGCGCGTGAGCGCGCCGATGTCGTTCGGAATGATCCACCTGTCGCCTCTGGTCGCCGGCTTTCTGCGCGCGAATCCCGACGTGCGCGTCGACATGGAGCTGAGCGATCGCGTCGTCGATGTGGTGGGCGAAGGATTCGACATGGCATTGCGCATCGGCACGCTGGCCGACTCCACGCTGATTGCGCAAAAGCTCGCCGAGCTGCGGATGGTGTCGTGTTGCAGTCCCGCCTATCGCAAGGCTCGCCGCCCGCCCGCGACGCCCGCCGACCTCGCACGTCATGCGTGCCTGCTGTATGGAGAAGAGGGGCGCAGTGGCTGGGAGTACCTTATCGACGGCGCGAGCCAGACCTTCGAAGTGCGCGGCCCCTTGCGCGTGAATAACGGCGAAGTGGTCCGCGATGCCGCGGTGGCAGGGCTGGGCATTGCGCGTCTGCCCGAATTCATCGTGGCCGACGCGCTCGCGAGCGGCAAGCTGATCGAAGTGCTCGCCGATTTTGTATCGCCGCCGCTGACGCTTTATGCCGTCTATCCGCAGCATCGGCAGGCCTCCGTGACGATACGTGCGTTCACGCAGTTCCTGCGCGACCGCTTCGCGAAGACCTTTAGCGAAGCAACCCGCAAATAGCCGCGACGCAATCGGGCAATTTGATCGGGCGTTGCATCAGGCGCGTTGCGCAGTCAAGCCTTTGCCCGCAAAGGACCGTTACGCTGCGAGCAGCAATGAGCGATTTCGCAGATAATGCGCGTACCTTTGAGGGGCCCGCTCTTGTGTGCACATGCACGCACCGCGGCAACGCGTGCCCGCAAAGCGAATCAATCAGATAGACCAAAGAGGGACAATCGTGGAACCTACCGAACCGGCCGGCCGTTCATGGCTCTGGCTCATCTTGCTGATCCCCTATATCGCGTTGCTGTGGCTGCCCTTCTATAACGATACGCGCCCGTCATTCGCCGGCTTTCCTTTCTTCTACTGGTATCAGTTTCTGTGGGTTCCGCTCACGTCGCTGCTGATCTACGTCGTGTACCGGGGTCTTAAATGAGTGATCTGAATCCCATCAGCCCGGTCGCGATGACCGTCTTCATCGCATTCTTCCTTCTCGTGACGGTGCTCGGTTTCGTTGCGGCGCGCTGGAAAGCAGGCGACCTCACGCAGCTGCACGAATGGGGGCTCGGCGGCCGCCAGTTCGGCGTGATCATCTCGTGGTTCCTCGTCGGCGGCGATTTCTATACGGCCTATACGGTAATCGCCGTGCCCGCCCTGGTGTATTCCGTCGGCGCTTACGGTTTCTTCGCGCTGCCGTACACGATCATCGTCTATCCGTTCGTGTTCGCGGTGATGCCCAAGCTGTGGAAGATCGCGCACGCGAAGAACCACATCACGGCCGCCGACTACGTGCACGGCGAATATGGCGGCAAGTGGTTCCCCGCCGCCGTCGCGCTCACCGGCATCGTCGCGACGATGCCGTACATCGCGCTGCAGCTGGTCGGCATGCAGGTCGTGATCAAGGGCCTCGGCGTGACGGGCGAAGCGCCGCTGATCATCGCGTTCATCATCCTCGCGCTCTATACGTATACGAGCGGCCTGCGTGCGCCCGCGATGATCGCGTTCGTCAAGGACATCATGATCTATATCGTCGTGATCGCGGCGGTGTGGCTGATTCCGCAGAAGCTCGGCGGCTACGGCCACGTGTTCGACGCAGCCGACCAGTACTTCCAGGCGAAGGGCGGCGCGACGGGCATCATCCTGAAGCCCACGCAGTTCACCGCATATGCCTCGCTGGCGTTGGGCTCGGCGCTTGCGGCCTTCATGTATCCGCACACGATGACAGCCGTGCTGTCGTCGTCGTCCGCGCAGACGGTGCGCAAGAATGCGATCTTTCTGCCGGCTTACACGCTGCTGCTCGGCCTGATCGCGTTGCTCGGCTACATGGCGATTGCCGCGGGCGTGCACGTGAAATCGGCCTCCGACATCGTGCCGGCACTGTTCGGCACGCTGTTCCCGTCGTGGTTCGTGGGCTTCGCGGCGGCGGCCATTGCGATCAGCGCGCTGGTGCCGGCAGCCATCATGTCGATCGGCGCGGCCAATCTGTTCACGCGCAACCTGTGGCGTCCGCTGGTGTCGCCGAACATGAGCGGGGCGCAGGAAGCGTCCACGGCGAAGATCGTATCGCTCGTCGTGAAGTTCGGCGCGCTGCTCTTCATCGTGTTCCTGCCGACGCAATACGCAATCGACCTGCAACTGCTCGGCGGCGTGTGGATTCTGCAGATTTTCCCGGCCATCGTGTTCACGCTGTACACGCGCCGTCTGAACACGCCGGGGCTGTTCCTCGGCTGGCTGGTGGGGATCGTGGCGGGCACGGGCCTCGCCATTTCTCAAGGGCTCAAACCCGTGTTCGCGCTGCATGTCGGCGGTTCGACGTGGCCGCTGTACATCGGCCTGATCGCGCTCGTCATCAATATCGCGGTGACGTTCGTCGTGTCGACGGTGACGCCGAAGCGCGCGCACGCCTGACCTAGCGCCTGGCATCGCAAACGCAGCGGCTGAACCTGTTCGCAGGTTCAGCCGTTTTTTTGCGCCTTCGCGTGGGCGCCGATCTGCCGATTCTTGCAAAACGCTTATACGTCCACGCTGTTTTGGTAGGATGCAGCCTTTTCTGCCGATGGTGCGTTAGCGTGGGACGCTCGATCCTGTCGTTTCTCCAGAAAGTATCCGCAAGTGCATGGGCCCTTATGCAGCCGCTCGCCATGAGCGCCGTGCAACGTTTGCGTCATCCGACATGGCGCGGCGTGGCGCTGTCCGTTGCCGCGATTCCCGCGCTCGTGCTGCTCTATGTGCTGATCCTGATTCCGTTCACGCCGGGTATCGGGGATATTCGCAAGGCGAAGATCGAGCAGCCCGCGCAAATCTATTCCGCCGACGGCAAGCTGCTCGCCGAATTCAAGCCGACCAACCGCGTGTGGATGAAGCTTTCCGACATCTCGCCACACGTGGTGGACGCGTTGATCTCCACTGAAGACCACCGCTTTTACGAGCACCACGGCATCGACTTCAAGCGCACGGCAGGCGCGGCGCTGCATACGTTTTCGGGCGACCGCCAGGGCGGCTCCACGATCACGCAGCAGCTCGCGCGCAATCTCTATCCTGACGACATCGGCCGCGCGCCGACGCTCACGCGCAAGATCAAGGAAGCCATCACGGCGTTCAAGATCGAGGCCGTCTATACAAAGAGCGAGATTCTCGAAACGTACCTGAACACGGTGCCGTTTCTCTACAACGCCTACGGCATCGAAATGGCGGCGCGCACGTATTTCGACAAGTCCGCCGACAATCTCACGGTGCTAGAAAGCGCCACGCTGATCGGCATGCTGAAGGGCAACAGCTACTACAACCCGGTGATCAATCCGGAGCGCGCGCTCGACCGGCGCAACATCGTGCTCGCTCAGATGGTGAAATACGGGCGGCTCGCGCCTGCGCAATTCAATGCGCTCAAGGCGAGGCCGCTGCGCGTCGATTTCGAGCGACAGCAGGAGCCGCCCGGTCCCGCGCCGCACTTCGCGCAACAGCTGAAAAAGTGGCTTATTTCATGGGCCGATGCGAACGACTACAACATTTATTCCGATGGGCTCATCGTTCGCACGACGATCGACGCGCGTCTGCAAACCATGGCGACGCAGGCGCTGACGCTGCAAGGCAACCAGTTGCAGTCGATCGCGAATGCTGCATGGAATGCGCGCGGCACATGCACCGGTCACAAGGATTTGTTCGACGCATTCATTCGCGAGACACCCGAGTATCGCAGCGCGAGAGAATCCGGCGTCAGCGATGGCGACGCGCTCAAGCATCTGTCGGCGGATCATGCGTTCATGAAGTCGCTGTGCGATAGCAAGACGCGCGTACAGGCCGCATTCGTCGCGATGGATCCGCGCACAGGCGAAATCAAGGCGTGGGTCGGCAGCCGCGATTTCACGCAGGATCAGTACGATCACGTGTCGCAGGCGCGGCGTCAGCCGGGCTCGACGTTCAAGCCGTTCGTGTACGGCGCGGCGTTCGAACAAGGCGCGAAGCCCGACGACACCTTCCCCGATCAGGCTGTCGAAATTCCGCTGAGAGGCGGTGAAATCTGGAAGCCCAGCGACGAAGACGCGCCAAGCGGCCGGCCGATCACGCTGCGCGACGGCCTCGCCTATTCGCGCAACCGTATCACCGCGCAACTGATGGAGACCGTCGGTCCCGCCAAGGTCGCGCGCCTCGCACGAGCGATGGGCGTGCGCGAAAGCGAGCTCGACGCCGTGCCGTCGCTCGCGTTGGGCACGAGCCCCGTCACGCTGAAAGAGATGGTGTCGTCGTACGGCACGATCGCGAACGAAGGCGCGTACGTCGCGCCGATGCTCGTCACGCGCATCGAGGACCGCAAGGGCGAAACGCTCGCCGAGTTCCAACCTTCGCGCGCCGATCGCGTCATGCCGGTGGCGAGCGCGCAGACCTTGCTCGACGTGATGCGCTCCGTCGTCAACAAGGGCACGGGCTCGGCGATCCGCACGCGCTTCGGCATCCGCGCCGACGTCGCGGGCAAGACGGGCACGACGCAGGACAACGCGGATGGCTGGTTCATCCTGATGCATCCGCAGCTCGTGGCGGGCGCGTGGGTCGGTTTCAACGACAGCCGCGTCACGCTGCGCAGCGACTACTGGGGGCAGGGCGCGCACAGCGCGTTGCCGATCGTCGGCGACTTCTTCCAGCGTTCGTTGCGCTCGCGTCTTGTCGATCCGCGCGCGAAGTTCGCGCAGGAGCCGCCGCCCGGCCTGTTCGATACGTTGCGCGAGAAGCTGCGCGCGTGGGGGCAGTATCTTTTTCCGTCGACGCGCAAGCCTGAAACGGCTGCGCCTGCGCCGCGCGTGAAGCCGCGTCAGGCACCGGCTGCGCCCGTGGTGGCGAGCGCTTCGCCCGCTGTCGAGGCGTCCGCGCCCACCGACATCGAGCCGCCGCAGATCGTGTCGCCCGCGCGTCGCAGCCGCCCATTCTGCCGTTGCCGGGCGAGCCGGGCGAGCCGGGCGCGGCCGCGAGCGCGTCCGCTGCCGTCAATGTCAATAGCGACGCGCAAGCGCCCGCGTCGGCATCGACACCCGCCGCAAGCCCGGCGAGCGCATCGCAGCCTTGAATCCGCTGTTCATTTTTTCTTGCGTTTGTCAGGGTTTGAAGCGGTCGGCGAAGTAGTCGATGCGGAGGGCGCAGCGGGTGCGGCTGGCTCTTCGATGGGATACGTGTGGGGCGTCGTATAGCGCCCTATCGGCTCGCGCCCGTTGAACTTCTCGAAGTACTCATGCCAGTAGTTCGCTGCGGCCCAGATCGCTTCGGGACATGACGCGCGCGATTCGAGTCCCGGAGTCAGATCGAAATTGGCGGCGGCGCACACGGTCTCGATCATGCACGTCGACGGCAAGCCGTAGTTGTCGTGCAGCGGGTTCGGCGTGCGCGCTGCGCCCCATGCATACGCAAGCCAGCGCAACACGTGTTCGAGCGCATCGAGCGTCGCGCGCGACTGCCGGAAGCTGTCGACCTTGCCGACCACCTTGTCCTGCGCGATGGGCAACGCGATCACAGCGATGTTAGGAAAGCGCGCCGTGTCGTCGAAGTCCGTCAGCGGACGCGCAACCACGCCGTTCACGCGCGCCGCAAATGCCGGCCCTTCCGGCTGATGCAAAGGGACGTGCAGTGCTTCGGCATGCGCGAGCGTCGCGCCTGCCAGCCTGACCAGCATCGACTCCGACCAGAACGACGGCAGCATGTCGTGACGCAGATGCGACTGCGCGATGCGCACGCGAAACGCCAGCGTATCGCTGCCGCCAAGCAGCACCACATACGTCCATGCGTCGGGGCCGCCCGCCTGCATGTCGAGCACCGCGCGCTCGCCCCACGCGGTGTTGCTCTCGCCCGCGTTGCGCTCGAATGGTGTGAACTGCGGATTCGACTGCGTCGTCGTTGAACGTACGATTTTGAGCATGGCTCTCGCCTCTTTTAATTGGCGCGCGCCCGCAATTCGAAGCGCGTCGTGGATACGGATTGCGAAATCGTCTTGTCGCTGGAAATGCCGTAGTAGCTGACCTGCATGTCCACGCCGCTGCCCACGCGCGTGAACGACACCATCGCCACCTGATCGCCGCGGTGGCCGAATTCCTGGTTGATCGCGAAGCGATGATTGATGCCGAAGCGGTCGGGTACGGGATCGGGATCGGCGTGGCGCGGCCACGCGTTGCGCGGGCCGAAAATGCCTTTGACGGCGTTGACGGCTTCTTTCGCCGTGTCGAGAAACGGCACGCGAATCAGCCGCGACGGCGACGAAATCACTTCATACAGCGCCGTACCCGTCTGCAGATCGCGGCCCGACGCGACGCGTCCCCAGTGCACGTCGCCCGTCAGGTAGACGACGGGAATGCCATTGTCCGCGAGCCGGCCTAGCGTCGCCTGCAACACGTCGAACTGCGCATAGTTCGGCATTTCGGCGTCGAAGGTTTTCTTGCGCCAGTCGGTGTCGGGCGGATCGATGAAGAGCGCCTGTCCGGACGCGAGCAGACCGACGGCAGGCCGCCCCGCCGCGTGCGCATCGACGAGATCTTTTTCCCACGTCTGCATCGCGGCGACGGCTTGCGGGCCCATCAGCGACTTGAACGTGCTGTCGCGGTCGCAGCGCATATCGACGAACAGCATCATCAACGGCTCGATGTCGAGCCGTATCGCGCCGCCCGCGCCACCCGGCGCGCCGCCGATCTGATAGTCCTCGTAAAGCGCGCGCGCCGTGTCGCCCAGCAACTGGCGCGAGGCATCCGTCCACGTGTCGGGCAACTGCTTCTGTGCAAACGGGTAGTTGTTCCAGAACTCGTGGTCGTCGGGGATGCACACGACGGGTGCGCGCTCCAGCACCGCTTGCAGTCCCGGCACACGCAGCGCGCCGGAAAGCCAGTTCAGGTAGTACTTGTTGGCGAGCAGCCGCGCGCGATCGGGATTCTGATCGGGCACGTGCTGCGTGAGCGGCTGATCGAGATAGACCTGGTCGCCTGCCAGCACGGTCAGATGCGGTTGCACCTTGATCTGCGAGACGATCGTGCCGAGCAACCCGTTCACATCCTCGGGTTGCGAATAGCACGACGACAACAGGATGTTGAAGCTGCCGCCCATCAGCGTCGGCACGGCTTTCGGCAGCGACGTGCTCGCGAATTCGAATGACTCGCCGCCCGCATCGATGCAAATCTGGCGCGGCCGCGATTCGTCCGACACCTTGAAACGCAGCACGCATTGGTGATTGACCGGTTGCTCCGCGCCGTCGACGCTGAAATCGCGGATGGGAAAGAACTGCGGCGCGGCAAGCGGATTCGCGGCTTGCCGGTCGATCGTCACCTGCAGCGCGGGCGGCGCCGCCACGCCGAATACGCCGACCCACAACTGCACGATGCCCGGTGCGCTCGCCTGCACGTAGCCGGTCAATAGCATCGGCGCACCTTGCTGTGATTGCTCGTGAGCATCGCGGGCCTTTTTCGTCTTATGAAAGCGGTTTGTAATGGATTCGAATAAGACGAGGCTAGTCGATAGAAAGTGAATTGCAAACGGAAAACGCTGTAAAGCGCGCTTAGGCGAAGCGCTCTTGCTGCAGGATGCGGATCATCGAATGCGCGTTGCGCTGCGCGGCGTCTTCAAAGCAGTTGTTGAAAACCACATGCGTGCGGCCCGCGCGTTTGGCGATCTCGCGCACGGGCCCGGCGATGTCTTCGAGTTCGCGCTCCGAATAGTCGTAATTGAAGCGGCCTGCTGCCGTCGTGCTGCCGCTCCAGGTGTCCGCATTGCGGCCGTGCATGCGCACGATCACGAGTTCCGGCGAGGTCGCTTCCCACACGGTATGCGCGCGATTCGACACACCTTCTGGCGCGTCCATCACGACGTGCACGAGGCCGTGTTCGCGCTCGAATGCGAGCGTCGAATCGCGGTGCCGCTCGTCGAACCATGTCGCGTTGCGGAATTCGAATGCTGTCAGCCAGCTCGCCATCCGGCTGGCGCAATGTCGCACGTGCGCCTGATCGCGCGGTGCAGTGGAAATCCACGGCGCGAATTGGAACAGCACGGCACCGAGCTTGCCCGCCGCGTGCAATGGCTCGAGCGCTTCGAAAAAACGCCGCCACATCTCGTCGACGATATCGGGCGGTATGTCGCGGTAGTAGAGATTTCTCTTGTCGTTCTGCGGAAGAAGCGGTTGGATGTCGGGCGGGAAGAATTTGCGCTCGGTCTGGTGCCCGGTGAAAAGCCGGAACGCTTTCACGTTGAAGGTGAAATGCTCGGGCGTGCGCGCGGCCCATTGCGCGCTGGTCGTCGCGCTCGGCATCGCGTAGTACGAGGCGTCCACTTCGACCATCGGGAACTGGCTCGCATAGAAACGCAGCCGCGCCTCCGCGCTCGTGCACCCTTTCGGATAAAAGCGGCCCGACTTGATGAGCGTGGCGTCCGTCCATGACGCCGTCCCGACTTCGATCGACATGGCTTTGCTTCCCGTTATGAATTCAGCCCATCGTACTGCATGTATGCGCGCGCGCGCGCGGGCATCATGTGCGGTATTGGGGCAAACCCGGGTTCAGACGGATTTGCGCACGACCGTTATAGAAAATGGAAGCCATTCGAAGATGCAGTCATTCCGAGCATGGAGGCGGTCACGCGGCGGTCGGCGCCGCAGAGTACATCCGGGCATGCCACTGTGCAGCGGCGTTTGCCTTCGAATGGGTCCCATCGGTGGGCGGCCTGCGGGCCGCGTTCCGTCTCGCCCGATGCTACGCAATCGCTTAACGAGGCCGCAAAGCCGTGCTGTTCCTGTCCACTTCGTCTAACCTGACATAAGTGCTACGATGCCTGGGTGACGACGATGGAGGTGGAAATGGCGACCTATGCTATCGATGCCGTACGCATTAACCCGATGACTGACCGCGTCACCCATGTCCGTTGGGCTCTCGTCAATCCGAAAACGAATGAATGGCTGTCGCCGCATGAAATCGTTGAAGTCGCGGATGTCGTGACGGCGATTCACGCGGGCAATGCCGTTTGGTCGTTCTTCACGCTGGGCGGGATGAATCTGCTCGGACCGAAAATCAAAACCGTCTCGCATGCCGACGGTCACGACGGCATCGATACCGACGTGCCGGATGGCCACGTCGAGAAGTTCATCGACGATCTGCCGCGCGTCTGATCGCTTCGGGCGTGCGCTGTTTTCAGGCGTGCATGTGTTCTGTTCGCGCGGCGCGTTTCGCGTTCGAGCGCTTGCCGCGAGCAGAACATCGGGCGCTGCCGCTTTGCACAAACAGCCGCGTTCCCGTATGACATTATTTTTCTGCGGCCGATATTCAGGCGCCGGGTTTGCGTGTGCATTTGCGGCTGCGTTGCGTTCGCGCGCGAATCGCGAGAACGCTGCCTCCGGATAAAGCGCTGCGACTGAACTGAAAACAACCGCACCGGCCGACGAAAGCCGCATGCTTCGGCGCAGCCCGCTTGCACGGCACGGGAGCAAGGAGACACAGCATGACGCATATGTTCGACGCGGGACTCGCCCGGCGCGAGGCCAATCACGTTCCGCTGACACCCATCGATTTCATCGCACGCGCCGCCGAAGTCTACGGCGCCCGGCTCGCTGTCGTGCATGGCGACGTACGCCGCACATGGCGCGAGACCTACGAGCGCGCGCGGCGCCTTGCGAGCGCGTTGCAGCGCGCGGGCATCGGGCGCGGCGATACCGTCGCGGCGTTGCTGCCCAACATTCCGCCCATGATCGAAGCGCATTTCGGCGTGCCGATGGCGGGCGCGGTGCTGAACACGCTGAACACGCGGCTCGATATCGCGTCGATCCTCTACATGCTGCGTCATGGCGAGGCAAAGGCGCTGATCGTCGATACGGAATACGGCGAGCTTGCGCTGCGTGCCGCGCGGGAACTGCCGCAGTTGCGCATCATCAGCGTGAGCGACGCGCAGCCGGCCGACGCCCGCCATTTCCCCAATGCGACCGACTATGAAGCGTTTGTGCGAGACGGCGACCCGCAATTCGCATGGGCGCCGCCCGCCGACGAATGGGATGCCATCGCGCTCAACTACACGTCGGGCACGACGGGCGAGCCGAAGGGCGTCGTCTATCACCATCGCGGTGCGTATCTGAACGCGCTCAGCAATATCCTCGAATGGGACATGCCGAAGCATGCCGTGTACTTGTGGACGCTGCCCCTCTTTCACTGCAACGGCTGGTGTTTTCCGTGGACGGTCGCGGCGCGCGCGGGCGTCAACGTATGTCTGCGCAAGTTCGATCCGAAGCTCGTGTTCGAGCTGATTCGCCGCGAGAGGATCACGCATTATTGCGGCGCGCCCATCGTGCAGAGCGCGCTCGCCAATGCGCCTGCCGAATGGCGCGAGGGCATCGCGCATCGCGTATCGACGATGGTCGCGGGCGCGGCGCCGTCGCCTGCCGTGATCGCGCGGATGAAGTCGATCGGCTTCGATCTGACGCATGTCTACGGCCTCACGGAAGTGTACGGACCCGCCTCCGTGTGCGCGAAGCAGGACGCATGGGATGCCCTCGACGACGACGAGCGCGCCCGGCTCAACGCGCGTCAAGGCGTGCGTTACCACCTGCAGGCGGCAGTCGACGTGCGCGACCCGGACACGCTCGAGCCCGTGCCGCGCGACGGCGAGACGATCGGTGAGCTGATGTTTCGCGGCAATATCTGCATGAAGGGCTATCTGAAGAACGAGCGCGCAACGGATGCCGCATTTCGCGGCGGCTGGTTCCATACGGGCGATCTCGGTGTGATCACTGAAGATGGCTATGTACGCATCAAGGACCGCAGCAAGGACATTATTATTTCCGGCGGCGAGAACATTTCGAGCATCGAAATAGAAGACGCGCTGTACCGGCATCCCGCCGTGTCGGTGGCTGCCGTTGTCGCAATGCCGGACCCGAAGTGGGGCGAGGTGCCGTGCGCGTTCGTCGAACTGAAAGACGGCATGCAAGCGAGCGCTGAAGAAATCATCGCGCATTGCCGTCAATTGCTCGCTGGATTCAAATTGCCTAAAGCGGTGTTCTTTGGAGAATTACCGAAAACATCGACGGGCAAGATCCAGAAATTCGAATTGCGCGGGCGGGTGAAGTCATCGAGTGCGATCGATCAGGAGCACGGTAAAACATAGCCTGCTTATGATGAAGTACTCGCGGGCATTTTTCGCAAACATAGAGCCAGAGCCGCTTTCCGGGCATGTCGGTGCATGCGCTAAAGCGACGCGAACGCGCGAATGGGTGCTAGAATCGGGCCAACACCAGGGGTTCGGCTTCGGGGTCACCCAAGCCAATGGCGAAATTCAAGTAGGCAACGTGCGAGTTTTCGCCGCCATTCAATCTGTCGAAAAGCGCCGGCACTGACGGCCGGCAAACCTTGGCGGGTCCGTCTCAAGGCTTGGCTGAAAGAGCGAAGCCTTTAAATCTATTTAACGCGTGCTTAAAGGCCGCGTAGTTCGATACGTTATCGGCACGTTATGAAAGAGCGAGAAGAACATCGGACGCTCGACCTCGACGGTCAAGCGCGCGAGCGGCTTATCCTATGGATTCGGCGCCGCATGGACGAATTCGGCATTACGCTCGAAGTGCTCGAAGCGGCGCTCATTGCCGATGCCGCGACGCCGAAATACCGCGACGCGTTCGGCCACGAATGGGACGGCACGGGCGACCGCCCCGACTGGCTCACGCGCGCGATCAATGCCGGTCAGGATATCGAGCACTTTCGCGTTTAAATCGGCATCGGCGTTTTAGCGCACGCCGTTTCACCGCAACGTTTTCACCGGGGTCACTTTCATGTCTGATACGACCGCGCAGCATGCCGGATACAGCAGCGAAGAATGGACGACACGGTGCGAGCTTGCTGCCCTTTATCGGCTCGTTGCGCATTTCCGCATGACCGATCTGATCGACACGCACATCACCGCGCGCGTGTCCGGTCCAGAGCATTACTTTCTGATTAACCGCTATGGCGTGCTCTTTCACGAGATGCGCGCAACGGATCTCGTGAAGATCGATCGCGATGGACGCGTCGTTGAAGCCGCGGAGCGCGTTGCCGCGCAACCGCAGCGTTATCGCGTGAATGCAGCGGGCTTTACGATTCACTCGGCAATTCACATGGCGCGCCCTGACATGCGCTTCGTGATTCACACGCATACGCCTGCGGGGTCGGCCGTTTCGGCTCAGAAACAGGGGCTGCTTCCTATCAGCCAGCATGCGCTGAAGTTCTACGGCGCGCTCGCCTATCACGACTACGAGGGCATTGCGCTCGATCTTGGCGAGCGCGAGCGGCTCGTCGCGGATCTGGGCGCGTGCAATGCGATGATCCTGCGCAATCACGGTTTGCTGGCGGGCGGCAAGTCGGTGGCGATGGCGTTTCAGGAGATCTATTTTCTCGAGCGCGCGTGCCAGATCCAGATCAACGCGCTGGCAGGCAACGCGGAATTGACCTTGCCGCCCGAGTCCGTGCGCAAGCTCACGGCAAGCCAGTTCGCGCGCGACGATGAGGAAGGCATTGCGCAACTCGCGTGGGAAGCAGCTTTGCGGCTCATCGACAATTCCGCTTCCGACTATCGCAGCTGACGCGCTTACCTGCATAAGAAGCACACGAAAAAAAAGCCCGCGTCGAAGCGGGCCTGGAAATGTTGCTCGGAGTTTCGTTGCGCGGGTGGACTCGCGCATCCGGCTCGTAACCAATGTTTATGAACACGCGATGAACCTTGCGCGCGATGCACGCACGGTTCATGACGTGCGTTGCATCACAGGTCGAAGAACACGGTTTCGTTCGGGCCTTGCATGTGGATGTCGAAACGATACACAGCATTGCCGCCATTCGATTCGCGCTTTGCCACGAGCGTCGCGCGGCGTTCGGCGGGCACGCTCGCGAGCACGGGGTCTTTGGCGTTCGCGTCCGCTTCGTCGTCGAAATAGACGCGCGTGAACGTGTGCAGCAGCATGCCGCGCATCGTGACGATCACATTCAGGTGCGGCGCTTCATCGGGCGATGCGCGGCCCGGCTTCACCGTTTCGAAGACGAAGCGCTTGTGCGGATCGGTGCCCGTGCCGAAGCGCGCAAAACCGCGAAAGCCCGTCTTTGTCACGTCTTCGCGCGATTGCGGATAGCGGCCTTCGCTGTCCACCTGCTGCACTTCGATCATCGCGTCGCCAATCGCGGCACCGTCGGCGTCGAACACCTGGCCGACCAGCGTGATGTGCTCGCCCGCCGCTTCGCGGTCCGCGACTACGTTCGTAAAGAGGCTTTTCAGGTCGAAGTTGTACTGCTCGGGGCACAGTCCATACGCGAAGTACGGCCCGACCGTTTGCGAAGGGGTTTGCTTAAGCGTTGTCATGATTAGCGCTCCATCGGGGTTTCGTTCGGGCCGCGCAGCACGATATCGAATTCGTAGCCGAGCGCGTAGTTCTCTTCCGTCACGTCGAGCGTGAAGCGCGAGATCAGTCGGTCGCGGGCGCCTTCGGGCGTGCCCTGGAAGATCGGGTCGTATTGCAGCAGCGGATCGCCGGGGAAGTACATCTGCGTGACAAGCCGCGAACCGAAATAGTCGCCGAACAGCGAGAAGTGAATGTGATTCGGGCGCCATGCGTTCGGGTGATTGCCCCATGGATATGCGCCGGGCTTGATCGTCATGAAGCGATAGCGGCCGTCGTTGTCGGTCAGGCAGCGGCCCGCGCCGAGGAAGTTCGGATCGAGCGGCGCGTCGTGCTGGTCATTCTTGTGCACATAACGGCCCGCGGCGTTCGCCTGCCACACTTCGACGAGCGTATTGCGCACGGGGCGGCCGCCTTCGTCGAGCACGCGGCCCGTCACGATGATGCGCTCGCCGAGCGGCTCGCCGTTTTTCGCGGCATTGCGCGTCAGGTCGTTGTCGAGCGGGCCGAGATCTTCCGCGCCGTAGACGGGCACGCGCTGGTCGCGCAGACGCTCCTTCAGCGGAATCAGCGGACGCGTCGGGCCGCGCTTGACGGACGAGCCGTACGGCGCATGGACATACGCGGGATGCGAGGGGAAGTCGCGCGGACTCAGAATGGAATCGTCCATCAGATGTCTCCTTGGGGATTCGTTTATGGATAGTGGATGACGAGACTTTATAGAAGCCGGGAAGTTATGCAAAATGACGTTTTTTCGTATCTCGTATAACGTCCCGTTATGCAACGAAGCCTCGCTGACAGCCGCGTGAAATTCCGGCACCTGCAGTGCTTTCTGGCCGTTGCGCAATTCGGCGGCGTGCAGAAGGCGGCGCAAAGCCTGTCGATCACACAGCCTGCCGTATCGAAGACAGTCGCCGAACTCGAAGAGATTCTCGGCGTGCGCCTGTTCGAGCGCGGCCGGCACGGCGCCGTGCCGACGCGCGAAGGGCAGCTCTTCATGCCGCACGCGAGCGCCTGCGTGAGCGCGCTGCGCCAGGGCGTCGACCTGCTCGCGCGTGCGCAGGGCGAGGCGGCGGCGACGCTCGATATCGGCGTGTTGCCGACTGTCGCCACGTCGCTCGTGCCGCCTGTCATGCGCCTCTTTCGCGTGCAATGGCGCAACGCGATTGTGCGGCTCAACACGGGTTCGAACACCGAATTGCTGGAGCGGCTAAAGGCGGGCGCGATCGAATTCGCCGTCGGCAGACTGGCCGATCCGGAGCGGATGGTCGGGCTGACGTTCGAGCAGCTGTACAGTGAACCGCTCATCGCCGTGGTGCGCGTGGGACATGCGATGGCGTCGGGCGCGGTCGCGCCGGCGACGCAATTGCAGCAGTTCCCCGTCGTCGTGCCGCCGTACGGCACGTTGATCCGGCAGTCGGCGGAAAGCCTGCTGCGCGCGTGGGCCGTGCCGCCGTTGTCGTCGTTTCTTGAGGTGTTGTCGGTGTCGGTGGGGCGCGCGCTCGCGCTCGAAAACGATGCGGTCTGGTTCGTGCCGCGCAGCGCGATCGAATACGAACTGGCGCATGGCTTGCTCGTTCCTTTGCCGTTGCCCGTGGCGGGCACCGAGGAGCCCGTCGGGCTGATCCTGCGCTCTGATACGCAGCCGACGCCCGTCGGCCGCGCGCTGATCGACGCCGTGCGCAAGGTGGCGCGCGAGCGGCTCGCGCGCGATGTCGAGCGCGCGCGGCGGGCGGCGCGGACAAGCCGGCCGCGAAAGGCCGCGCGAAGCCCGCTGCAAAGCGTCCTGCGCAATCCGCGCCCGGCGCGATGAAGGAGCGCGGCAAGCCGCAACGCAGCGCGCTGCCCGCAAAAGCGGCGCGTCAAAAAACGCCGCTATGAACTGATTAGTACAAAATCGAGGTTGCAAGAAGGGCGCTGCGCGGTGTAAAACACGGTGCGCGGCGGCCCCGAGCGGTCGCCAGCCCGAGTTGAAGCAGTACGACCCGGCACCACCCAGCACGACCCCGCACGACCCACGGAGATCCCCATGCCCAGCGACCTGCCGACCCCTGCCGATGCGCTCAAGGCCGTCGAGGACCCGCAGCACAATCCGCTCGGCACGGCCGGCATCGAGTTCGTCGAATTTGCCGCGCGCCATCCGCAGGCGCTCGCGGAAACGTTCGAGAAGCTCGGCTTCAAGCCGATCGCGCGTCACATCAGCAAGGACGTCACGCTGTTTCGCCAGGCCGACATGAATTTCCTGCTGAACGCCGAGCCGGATTCGTTCGCCGAGCGCTATGCGCAGGAGTACGGCGTGGGCGTCTGCGCCATCGGCATTCGCGTCGCGGATGCGCAAAAGGCCTTCGATCGTGCCGTCGAACTGGGCGCGTGGGCCTATGAAGGCGAGCGCATCGGCAAGGGCGAACTTCTGATTCCGTCTATCCAGGGCATCGGCGATTCACATATCTATTTCGTCGATCGCTGGCGCGGGCGCGGCGGCCAGAAAGGCGGGCTCGGCGATATCTCGATCTTCGACATCGACTTTCGTCCGATCGAAATGAGCACCGCGCAGGCCGACTTGAGCCACGCGGGCACGGGCCTCGTCGCCGTCGATCATCTGACGCAAACGGTCGGCGCGGGGCGCATGCAGGAATGGCTCGACTTCTATCGCGAGCTACTGAATTTCCGCGAGATTCACGAACTGCACGCGAACTGGCATGTGTCGGCGGAATCGCGCGTGATGGTGTCGCCGTGCGGCGCGATCCGCATTCCGCTCTACGAGGAAGGCACGCCGCGCACGAATCTGATGCACGAGTATTTGCCCGACCATCCGGGCGAAGGCGTGCAGCACATCGCGCTCGCCACCGACGACATCTTCGCGTGCATCGACAGCATGCTGGCCAACGGCATCGAACTCGTCGAGCCGCCGCCGCGCTACTACGATCAGCTCGACGCGCGCCTGCCCGGCCACGGGCTCGATATCGAACGGCTCAGGCGCGGGCGGATTCTCGTCGACGGCGAGATCGGCGCCGATGGCGTGCCGCTGCTGTTTTTCCAGACGTTCGTGCTGCGCCGCGAAGGAGAAATCTTCTTCGAAATCGTGCAGCGCAAGGGGCATCACGGTTTTGGCGAAGGCAATCTCAGCGCGCTGGCGCAGGCGCGCGCGGCCACATAACGCCGTTTATTTCTTCGATGCGCCGGTGCCCGGCTGCCGCAGATCGGCATTCGTCGCCATCCACAGCACTTCCGCGTCTTCTTCGCTCGTCGAAACGGCCGCGTGCCCCGTGCGGCTGTCGAAATAGAGGCTGTCTCCGGCGTTCAGATGCGTCGGCGCATACAGCTCCGAATACAGGCACACGCTGCCGCTGATCACATACAGAAACTCTTCGCCTTCGTGGCGGCCCCAATCGTCGAACGCGTCGAGCGTGTGCGCCGTAATGCGGATGCGAAACGGCAGCATCGCCTTGTGCGCGAGATCCGTCGCCAGCAGTTCCATCTGATAGCCGCGATACGCATGGCGCTGGCCCGCGTCCTTGCGCGTGAGCGCGCGCCGGCCGCTCGCGTTGAGCTTCGGCGTCGAGCCGAACAGTTCGCCCAGATCGATCTTGAGTCCCACGACGATCTTCTGCAGCACGTCGAAGGTTGGCGACATCAGCCCGTTTTCAACTTTCGACAACGTGGAGCGCGACACGCCGCACAGGCGGCTCGCCGTTTCCAGCGTGAGATCGTGGGCGAGGCGCGCGGCGCGCACGCGCCGGCCGAGGTCGGACGTCGAGGTTTCGGTCGACTTGGTCAGTGAGGTGTCCATGAGCTTGATTGACAGTGCGGCATGACGCTTTCGTTGCGTTTCCGATCATAACATTCGCGCACGCGCGACCTGCCGGACAGCGCGGCTGCCATGCCGGACAGGCGAACGTTTTCCGATCTGAAACAACCTGTGCAGTGTGCCCGATCACGTGGTCCGCCGAAAGGCACGATGCGTACAAACGCAGGAAAACCCTGATTTTCCCCTGATTTCACGCGCGATCACATCACGCAGGAACATGTCGCAGCGCCGCTTGTCGCCATAAAAGCCGGCGTGTATAGTTTCCGAACTTACTTTTGTTTCGTATCGGAAATCAAAGGAACCCGGAATGAACGCATCGAGCATTCTCGCCGAACTCGGCATTGCAGACGCAGCACAAGCGGGCGACATCGCCGTTCATTCGCCCATCACGGGCGAACTCATCGGCCGCGTGGCGAGCCAGAGCGCGGCGCAAGTCGACACGGTGCTCGCCAACGCGAAACAGGCCTTCGAGCAATGGCGCAACGTGCCCGCGCCGCGCCGCGGCGAACTCGTGCGCATTCTCGGCGAGCGTCTGCGCGAGAAGAAACAGGCGCTCGGCAGCCTCATCACGCTGGAAATGGGCAAGATCCTGCAAGAGGGCCTGGGTGAGGTGCAGGAAATGATCGACATCTGCGACTTCGCGGTCGGCCTGTCGCGCCAGCTTTACGGTCTGACGATCGCATCGGAGCGTCCCGGCCATCGCATGTCGGAATCGTGGCATCCGATGGGCACCTGCGTCGTGATCTCGGCGTTCAATTTCCCCGCAGCGGTGTGGTCGTGGAACGCGGCGCTGGCGCTGGTGTGCGGCAATGCCGTCGTGTGGAAGCCGTCGGAGAAAACGCCTCTCACGGCGCTCGCCGTCAACAGGATTCTCGACGAAGCCCTGAACGAATTCGGCGATGCGCCCGCGGGTCTCACGGCCGTCGTCAATGGCGGGCGCGACGTGGGCGCGAAACTGGTGGCGGACCCGCGCGCGTCGATCGTCAGCGCGACGGGCAGCACGGAAATGGGCCGTACGGTCGGCGTCGAAGTGGCGAAGCGCTTTGGCCGGTCGCTGCTCGAACTCGGCGGCAACAATGCGGGCATCGTCGCGCAGACGGCCGATCAGGAGCTCGCGCTGCGCGGCATTCTGTTCTCGGCGGTCGGCACGGCGGGTCAGCGCTGTACGACGCTGCGGCGCCTGTTCGTGCACGACAGCGTGTACGAACAGACCGTCGAGCGCCTGAAGCAGCTTTATGCAAAGGTGCCGATCGGTAATCCGCTCGAAAAGGGCACGCTGATGGGACCGCTGATCGACAAGCAGTCGTTCGCGCGCATGCAGGAAGCGCTGCAACAGGCCACGGCGGAAGGCGGCAAGGTGTTCGGCGGCGAGCGCGTCGAAGTGAAGGGCCACGAAGGCGGCTACTACGTGCGCCCGGCGCTCGTCGAAATGCCGTCGCAAACGGCCGTCGTGCTGAAGGAAACGTTCGCGCCGATTCTCTACGTGCTGCGCTACACGAACTTCGACGACGCGATCGCCGCGAACAACGCCGCGCATCACGGCCTGTCGTCGTGCGCGTTCACCACCGACCTGCGCGAAGCCGAGCGTTTCATGTCGGCTTCCGGCAGCGATTGCGGCATCGCGAATGTGAACATCGGACCGAGCGGCGCGGAGATTGGCGGCGCGTTCGGCGGCGAGAAGGAAACGGGCGGTGGGCGTGAGTCGGGTTCCGATGCATGGAAGGCATACATGCGCCGCGCGACGAACACGGTCAACTACTCGTCGGCGCTGCCGCTCGCGCAAGGCATCGACTTCAACATCGGCTGAGGTTCGAACGCGGCACGCCTCGCGCGCCGTGTTCCTTCCGTCAGCCTGCCTGAACGTCATTCAATCCGTCGCGGGCAGCCGTTGCCCGTCGACCCGCTTCGTCTGGAGTGGCCTGTGAGTTCGAAAGTCGTCGTTGTCGGTGGAGGCGTGATCGGCAGTTCGATCGCCTATTTCTTGCGGCTGTCGGACCCGACGGTCAGCGTGACCGTGATCGAGCGTGATCCGACGTATGCGCGCTCGTCGTCGGCGTTATCGGCGGCGTCGATCCGGCAGCAGTTCTCGACGCCGTTGTCGATCCGGATGTCGCTGTTCGGCATCGAGTTCCTGCGCTCGATCGGCGAGCGGCTGGAGATCGACGGCGAAAAGCCTTCCATCGATCTGCACGAAGGCGGCTATCTGTTTCTCGCCACAGCTTCGGGTGAAGCGACGCTGCGCGAGAATCACGCGCTGCAACAGCGCCTCGGCGCCGACATCACGTTGCTCGACAAGGCGTCGCTCGATGCCCGCTTTCCGTGGCTGAACACGGGCGACCTGAGCGCAGGCGCGTTCGGCGAAACGGGCGAAGGCTGGTTCGACGGCTACGGTCTTGTGCAGGCGCTGCGCAAGAAGGCGCAGGCGCTGGGCGCACGCTATGTCGCCGACGACGTGACCGCGCTGCATCGTGAAGGGCGCCGCGTCACGCGCGTGGCGACATCAAGCGGCGAGACGTTTGCATGCGATGTCGTCGTGAACGCGGCGGGTGCGTGGGCGCGCCGCGTGGCGTCGATGATGGACATCGAGCTGCCTGTGTTCGCGCGCCGCCGCAGCATCTTCAATGTGAGCTCGCCCGCGAAGCTCGCGCATTGTCCGCTGCTGATCGACCCGACGGGCGTCTATTTTCGTCCTGAGGGCCAGTCGTTCATCTGCGGCACGTCGCCGTCGCCCGACAATGATCCCGACGATCTGCCCCTCGACGAAGTCGATCATGCGCTGTTCGACGACGTGATCTGGCCGACGCTCGCGAACCGCGTGCCGCAGTTCGAAGCGCTGCGCGTCGAGCATTGCTGGTCCGGCTACTACGAGTACAACGTGCTCGATCAGAACGCGATTATCGGCCGTCATCCGGATATCGAGAACTGCATCTTCGCCAACGGCTTCAGCGGACACGGCCTGCAGCAAGGTCCGGCGACGGGACGCGGCGTCAGCGAGCTGATCCTGCGCGGCCGCTACGAGACGCTCGATCTGTCGTCGCTTGGCTTCGAGCGCGTGCTCGAGAACCGGCCGATCGTCGAGAAGAACGTCGTGTGAGCTGATTCGCTAGCCGCCGATGCGCTCGCGCGGCGCGGCTTCATGGTCGTCGCGATGCGGCGTGGCGCTGCGCTGGGCGGCCGTCCAGTAGTCGGTGCGCACGCCGATTTCTGCCGAAACGAAACGCTCGGCGCGCCCGCGCGTTGCCCGATAATGCGCGAGCGCCTTGTAGACGAGACCTTGTCCCACCAGCACGATGGGCACATTCAGCAGCACCATCACGATATTCATCAGGTCGGACAGTGCCCACAGGTTCGGCAGTTCGAGTCCCGCCAGCACGGTCAGCGCGCCGAACGGCACGAACACGAGCGAGCCCGTCACGCGAATGCCCACGATGAAGCCACGGCTGCGCGAAATGAAGTTAGCCGAGATTTCGGCGAACGAAATCATGCCGAGCAGCGTCGTGAACGCGAAGAGGCCGTAGCAGACGCACATCGTGATGCGGATCAGATTGCCGACGGACGCGGGCACCAGCGTCTGCACGGAAGCGAGATAAACGGTGATCTTCGACGCGCGCACCGATTCCCACGCCTGGCCGTCGACGCTGCCCGTCCACACGTGCGCCATCACGACGATGAAGCCCGTCATCGTGCAGATCACCATCGTGTCGAAGAACACGCCGAGGCTTTGCACGAAGCCCTGTTCGCACGGGTGATCGTTGTCGGCGATCGCGGCCGCCATCGTGATCGTGCCTTGTCCCGCTTCATTCGACATCAGCCCGCGCTTGACGCCTTGTGCGAGCGCGGTGCCAATCGCGCCGCCGAACAGCGCATGCGGCGCGAACGCACCGACGAACACTTCGCGGAAGAAATATGGAATCAGCGGCAGATTGATCGCGATGATGACGAGCGACATCAGGCAGAACAGCGCGGCCTTGATGGGGACGAGCACATCGGTGTAAGCAGTCACGCGGCGGATGCCGCCCATGATGATGAACGAGCACGCGGCGATCAGGCACGCCGCGATCGCGTAGTAGACGCCCGACTGGCGCGCGAGATGCGTGCCCGCGACGGTATCGGCGATCGTGCCGATCGCGGTGAACACGTTGAAGGTTTGCGGCGGCACGTTAAAGAGCGCGTAGACGATGAACACCAGCGACCAAAACGTGCCGACCATTCGCCTGTCACCGAGAATGCGCCGCCCATAAAACGGCAGCCCGCCGACGAACTCGTCGTGTTTCTTCTCCTTGAACAACTGCGCGAGCGTGGACTCCATGAAGGCCGTCGCCATGCCGAAGAACGCGGCGACCCACATCCAGAACAACGCGCCCGGCCCGCCCACGGAAATCGCGCCCGTGATGCCGACGATATTGCCCGGACCCGCGCGCATCGCGAGTCCGAGCATGAACGAAGCGAGCGCGCTCACGCCCGTACGCGACGATTGCCTGCGCAGCATGATGCGCACGATGTCGCCGGGGCGCATCGTCTGGATGAAGCGGGTGCGGATCGTGAAGTGAACGCCGACGCCGACCAGCAGCAGGATCGCGAACGGAAGCTGTCCGAGCACGGGAATGCGGGCGTATCCGTGAAAGTTGGTGGGGAAGTCCCAGAGAAAGTCCGAGATCGGCGCGATGAAGGCGAACAATGCGTTCACGGAACGGAAGAGGTCTTCCATGCGTGTCTCCCTGTGTCGTTTTGAGCCTTGCTGGAAGGCGTTTTTGCATGAGACGAGAAAGCTATAGCAAGTGCTTCAGCATCGTCAATGGTGCCGTGCCGCGCATCCACACGTGCGAAACGACGAACCACGCGCCCGCCCATGACGCCGCGACGACGAGCAAGTCGCAATGTCCGCTGTTCCACAGGTTCAGCGAATGACGGCCGAGAATCCAGGGGACGCCCAGCGGATTCGGCCAGTCGGCGAGCAGGTGCATCACGCCGCCGCATGCGAATCCAAACGCGACGGCGGCCTCGGGATGATGCGGCATCGCGTGCCACGCGAAGAACAACGCGGCGAGCCAGCCGAGCCCCCAGTGCGTCGCCGTGCGATGCGTGATCCATAAACGCTTCTTGCGCGACCACCACGCCACTTCGAGCCAGTCCGGCGCCGTCGCGCCCGCGACGCCCGCGGCGAATGCGAGCCACAGCCACACGTGAAACGGACCGTGCGATCCGTGCTGCGCGGCCAGCGCCGCCGAGATGATGCCGGCCGCCCAACCCGTCGCGTGATGTGCGTTGCTCGATGCCATTGAAGTCGCGCTGCCGGTGGGCGCGGAAAAAGATGGGCGGCCATCTTCGCAGAAGCATGCATAAAAAAATAGCCCGCGACGTGCGCGGGCTATGGCTGGCGATCGTGCCGTTACGAAGACTTACACATCAAGTCGCGCAACGCGCAATCGCAAAGCGCATTTCTTCCTCGGGTGGATCGTCGCCCGAGCCGCGCACGACCTTGATCACCGAGCCGTGACCCGAAGGTGTCAGCGTAATGAAATACGAACCGTTCGACGACGAGCCAATCGTCAGATCGGTGATGCCGTTGGCCTTCGATGCATGCACGCGCGACAGGCGGCTGTCGAGGCAGCGCGCGATGTCGGACACGGGGCGCGCCGACGACACGTACACCATCGGTTCGGCGGAGGCGCTGCCTTCGGGGCCGCGCGACGAGCCGCACGCGGCGAGGATGGCGAGGGGAGCGAGAAGAATGAGTCGTTTCATGATTGTCGTCGGCGTCCTTGTGCTGCGGCGCAAGCCAACACCGATGCTTCGCGAAGGAAGCCGACTGCGCCGAGGGCGCGCGCATCGTCGAAAGAGTGTCAACGATTGCAAACACGTCCTAGCTTGAAGTATACCGGCGCGCCTCATGTGCGAATGCGGCATCGTGTTAGAAAACATTTCGAAACCGGTCGCGAGTTCCGCCGTCGGCGACGATGCCTAGAACCGGTTCGTGTACGCCAGCCCCACCGTCGTCCCGTGCGCATTGCGGCGATACGTGATCGCCCAGTGCGCCAGCGCCGCGCCCGTCAGCGCGCCGAGCGCGTCGGCGGCGAGATCCTTGTACGAGAAGCCGTCGGTGCGGCAGGTGCCGTCGATCACTTCTTTCGCGAGTCCGGGCACCGTGCCGATCAGCGTGCCGTAGACAATGGGATGCGCCGTGTCACGCGCCAGATATCCGCCGATCGCGCCGAACGGCGCCGATACCGCGAAATGCCCGAGTTTGTCGGTGCCCGTCCAACTATCCGAAGTCTGCCACTGCCAGCCGCCGTGCGAGCCGCTGCAATCCAGGCCGGCATGTGCGGCCGAACTGGCCGCCAGCATCAACGCGAGCGTGCTCGCGCGCTGGAATGTCGTCGTCATATGCTCTCCGATGTTGTTTTCCATTCGGGCGCCTTGTAGGAAATATCTGGCGCTTGTGAGCATTTAACGTCCGGTGCCGTCAGATCATTAGTAAACCGAATAAAAAGTGTTGCAGAACGTGTCGAAGAAACGTTGGAAGAGCAAACACTGTCGCGTCGAAGATAAAAAAAACGCGCGCGTTAAACAGCACGCGCGCGTTTTCGTCGATGACGACGATGGCCGCAGCGGACCGTCATCCGCTGCACAGAGACATGGCGTCGTCGGAAGAGGCTTAGAAGCGGTGACGCAGGCCCACTGCGACGGCCGTCTGGTTTTGCGTCGACGACGGCGTCAGCGTGTTGATCGCTGCGACGTTTGCGCCGAAGTCGCCGAGGCTGCCCGAAGCGTGCTGGTAGACGCCTTCCAGGTAGACGTCGGTGCGCTTGCTCAGCGAGTAGTCGCCTTGCAGCGAAACCGTGTGCCACTTCGGCGAGCCTTCGCCGTTCGAGCCCGACACCTTGCCGTCCGTGAACGTGTACGCAGCGGCAACCGACAGCGCCGGCGTGAACGCGTAGCGGCCGTTGATTTCATAGTTGTCGAGGTGCAGGTTGGTGCCCGACAGGCCGTTGATGAACGTGCCGCCGACGTTCGCGCTCTGCAGGTTGTCCATCTGCGAGTGCGTGTACACGAAGCCGGCGGTCGCCGGGCCGTACGTGTAGTTCGCGCCGACGCCGTACGTGCGTTGCGTCTGCGCAGCCAGTTGCGCCGCGCCGCCCGCGCCGGCCGAGATCGCGCCGTTCGTGTTGTTGCTGCCTGCGTTGTTCAGTTGCAGGTAAGCGGCCGCGATGTTCAACGGACCGTTCTTGTACGAAGCGCCCGCGCTCCACGCCCGGTTGTCGGCGAAGCCGTCCGCCTTGTTCGAGAAGCCGTACAGGCCGCCGAACTGCAGGCCGGCGTAGTTCGCGCTCGTGTACTTGACGGAGTTCTTGATCGAGAACGAGTTGTCGAGGTTGTCGTTGTCGAATGGGTGGCCGGCCAGGTTGTTGCCGTAGCCCGAACCCGCAGCCGACAGCGGCGCCAGGTAATCGACCACCGAGTCATATTGGCGGCCGAGCGTCAGCGCGCCGTACTGGTCGCTTTGCAGGCCGACGTACGCCTGACGGTTGAACAGCGTGTTGTTCTCACGGAAGCTGCCGTTGTTCAGGTTGAAGCCGCTCTCCAACGTGAAGATTGCGTGCAGGCCGTTACCGAGATCTTCGCTGCCGCGCAGACCGAAGTAGGTATCCGACACCGAGCCGCTGCCTTGCTGCCAGTTGCTGTGGCCAGCCTGGTTGTTCGTGTAGATGAGGCCGGCGTCCAGCGTGCCGTACAGGGTGACGCTGCTCTGTGCGTTGGCGCTTGCCGCGAACGCGCCGAGGATGCCCGCGACGATAAGGGTTTTTTTCATGCTTTATTACTCCGAGACTTTGCGTGAAGATCCCAATGCAGAAAACGCGTTGGATGCGTTCTGTCGAGTCGGGGAGCGAAGTGTATTACTAATGGAGAATCGGTTACTTTAATTTGGCGCAACAATCATTTCCGGAATCGGGAACAGAAGAAATAACGTCGCTAAGTATTTTTCTTTAAAGGATTTTTGGCCCGCCGGTGCGCGATGATGAGGGCTTGTCAATTGTCACATTGTTGCAACAACGCGACGTCGAAGGCTGAAATCGACGCGGGTTAACCCGATAAAAGCCGTTCCGTGGACCGATGGCAAGCGCCAATTCATGCGATTTTTGGAAAGGTACTCTTCCAGCTGATGCGCTCGCTCGGACTGGCTCCAGCTTATAGAATGCATATTGCCCCTTGACCAAGGGTAGTCTTTTTTATCTGTTTTTATGCGGCCTTCGGGCCGCTTTTTTTTTGCTCTTTCTAAATACACATGATTTCTGTTGTTCGATACGCAATTGATTGTTTCGCAATTTGATTGCCGGATTGATTGAACTTTGATTTAAGCGGTAAATCGCGCGCCGGCTTGTCCATTGGTTGTAGGAGAGCGGTTGACGCAGCGAGCGCGGGTAAAATGCCGGTTTTTCGCACGAGGCGCGCAACGCCGATGCGCCGCGCCCCACAACCCGAACGCTCCGCAATGACCGACACGCAACTCCCCGAATCCGACGCCGACAGCGCGTCCGAAGCTGTACACGAAGACCGCCTGTGGCACGACAACGGCTGGACCGCGCGCGTCATCAAGAACGAAGACGACGACGGCTGGGCCGTCGAGATGATCAAGGATGGCGAGGCCGAGCCCGCGCTGGTGGGCCCGTGGACGATGGGCCGCGACAAGAAGAATCCGAAGCCGCTCGACGTGTCGGCGTTCAACACGCTCGTGAAGACAGCATCGGAAGTGCTGCGCCGGCATGAGCAGCAACTGCACGCGCAGTTGCACAAGCGGCTGGTGGTGGAGTCGGGCGACGTGAGCGTCGAAGTGACGCTCGACATCATCCCCGATGAACACGATCCGTACGCGCTGCTCACGGCATTCGATCCGTTCGGCGAACAGCTCGCGCAAGTGAAAGTCGCGCCAAGCTTCAAGTTGACCCGGGCGAGCGCGGCGTCGTGGGTCGATAACGACTTTCGCCGTCCGGGCTGACGCCGCCTCTGCGGCGCTTCGCGTCAGGCGGACTTGTTCAGTTCCGCCTTGATGCGCTCGGCGAGCGCGCGCAACTCGTCGAGATCGGCGCGCTCGGCGGCGTGAATCTTGAGCGGAATGCCGTCGTGGCGCGGAATCACGTGAAAGTGAACATGCGGCACTGTCTGCCCGGAGGCCGCGCCGTTCAGCTGCGCGATCATCATGCCGGGCGGGTTGAGCACCGCCTTCACGGCGACGGCCACCTTGCGCGTCGTGCGGATCGCGGCGGCGGCGGCATCGTCGGACAGCTCGAATATCTCGGCCGCGGGCTCCTTCGGCAGCACCAGCACGTGGCCTTCGGCCTGCGGCATGATGTCCATGAACGCGACGGTGTGCTCGTCTTCGTAAATGCGGATGGACGGCAGTTCGTCACGCAGGATGCGGGCGAACGGGTTCTGCGGATCGTACGGCATGAGGGGCTCCCGTGGTCAGTCACTTCGGCCTTGCGTCGAAGGCCCTTTGATGAATGGTCCGGGAATTCTAGCCGACGATCCTTCGCATCACGGTACACAGCGCATGACGGCCGTTGCACCGCACACGCACGCGATCCGATCTTCCTTTCGCAACAGGTACTTGTGCGTGGTGTGCTCAGCTTGTCCACATCCTTACCCACGAAATCTGTGGACAACCGGCTGCGACGCGCGGGCGACACGTCAATCGCGGCGTGCATGCACTGCCGCCAATCCCATCAGGATCAAGCACTTGCGGATGCCGTGCTCAGGATACCCACAGCTTTGCCAACAAAAACTGTGGACAACCGCGTCTCGCGCGCGACACGCGGCAACCGCCAGGAGCGACGCTAACGTGCATGCAGGTCGGGCAAACTGAATTGCGTCAATGACTTGCGCTGGTCGTGCGCGAGTTGCTCACAGCCTTACCCACGGAATCTGTGGATATCCTCGCGCATTAAACCCGCTCGACACTCGCGTACGCGCAGCGTTTGACGTGTGTGGCGCCTCGACCGGCGATCCCAGTCGCATCAGCGACTTGGCGCTATTGCCCCAAGCTTTTCCACAGTGCTCTCAACAGATTCTGTGGATAGATCCTCGCCACGCGCCCGCGAGGCCGCCACAGCAACAGCGTCTACGAAACCTCCGCCGATGCCGTCGCGGCGACCTGCGTCATTGACTTACGGACGGCCGTACATCGCAAACCAGTCCTCCGACGACACCCGCGAGCCGCCCGATTGCGATGCGCTGTTCGCGACGCCGCCGTAACCGCTTGCTGCACCGTTTTGCGCGTTCACGCGCGACTGGGCAGCTTGCAGTTCATCGGGATAGTGCGCTTCCGTGCCTGCGCCCGGACGGTAGCCCGCCTTTTCCAGCTGGACCAGTTCCGCGCGAACTTGCGCGCGGGTCACGGGCTGGTTCGACTGAGCGAACGACACAGCGGGGATAGCGAGAGCGGCAGCAATGGCAACAGCCTTGATCAGCGACTTCATGATGAACCTCCAGTATTTTGCTTTGCCGTTGCAAACAGCCCTGTTTGCAATCGGTATGGAGGTAGTGTAGGTATGTAGCCGCTTAAGATTAAGACCCCTCGGTGGAAGTGACTCTTCCAAAAAACGGAGGGTTAACCCTTAAATTCGCGCGCGCCCTTGCGTGACAACCCTCAGCGTCCCTCGACCGTCAATTTTTTACCGTATCCCGTCAGCTCGAGGTAGCCGCGCCCGGCTTGCCGGCCGCCGCGCGAGAGCGTGACGGCGCCTTCCCAATAAAGCGCGCCCGTCGAGTCGCGCGAATCGAGTTCCTGATCGTCGATGAGCGGCGTCAGTTGCCAGTGAAGGTTGCCCGTACGGACGACGGTCGCCACGGGGTACGGCGTATCGGTGCGCGGCGAGCGCCATTGGCGCGTCGGCGTGAAGTCGACGTCGCCGGGGCCGTATTGCGTGATGTGTCCGTCGGCGGCGCGCAGCGCCGCGTGCGCCCAGACTGCATGACCGTCGGCGGCGCGCACCTTGAACGCCATCAGCGCCGCGCCGTCCGCCAGATTCGCGCCGAGCCAGTCCCAGCCGACGGCATCGGCGGCGAGCAGCGTGCTCGACCACTCGTGATCGAGCCACGCGCTGCCCGTCACGGCCGTGGCCGCGTCGGCGTGGCCCGCGCCATCGGCGGCCGGACGCGTGACGCTGCCCGTCACGCGCAGGTGCGGCTCGCTGTAGTAGTAGCTCGCCTGTTCGGGCCGCGGTCCCTTGCGCGAGTAGCCGTTCGCACCCTGCACGAGGGGCGCCTGGGTCGGCGTGAACGTCAGGTGCAGCGCGAAGCCGGCGGCGTCGGCGGTGACGTCGTAGTGGCCGTCCGCCGCGCGCACCATGCGCCAGCTGTCGAGCCGCACGTCGGTATTGTCGGCCTTCGCATACGCAAGGCCGAAGCCCTGCCGCGCGATCTTCTGATCGTGCACCAGCCGGCCCAGCTTCGGATCGCTCAGTGCGGCGTGCGCGATGATCAGTTGTGCCGGCGCGAACGCGCTCGGGTCGTTTGCCGGATGGCCCGTCGCCGAGCGGAAAAACGTGATCTGGAAGCCGAGCGGCTGGCCGTCGGGCGTATCGAGCCAGCCCGTCGCGTACCACCATTCGGTGCGAAACGCGGGATGCGCGCCGGTGTCGCGCGGCAGGTCGATGGGCTTGCCGGGCGCGACGGCCTCAAACTGTGCAGACGTGTTGCCCTCCGCCAGCACCGACGATGCGCCGCACGCGCACGCAAGCACGGCGAGCAAAGCAAAGGCGCGGCGCATCACCAGTCCTCCCTGACGGCGCGCACGGCGTCGACGGATACGGCCCGGCGGCCTGCCAGCACGGCCGTCGTACACGACGAAGCGAGCATCACGAGCGCGAGCGTCGACAGCAGCGCCCACGGCACGTGCAGCGACATGCTCCAGTGAAACGACTGCGGATTGACGACGAACACGAGTATCAGGCTGATCGCGAAGCCGAGCGCGCAGCCCATCGCAATGCCGAGCGCGGTGAGCAGGCCGCCTTCCGTGGCGAGCAGCGCGAGGATCTGCGCGCGCGTCACGCCGACATGGCGCAGCATCCCGAACTCGCGCGAGCGCGACAGCGTCTGCGCGGAAAACGTCGCGGCGACGCCGAACAGCCCGATCACAATCGCGACGGCCTCGAGCAGATACGTGACGGCAAAACTTCGATCGAAGATGGTCAACGTGCGCGCGCGAATCTCGCCGGGCTGCGAGAAGTCGAGCGCGTTCGCGAACGGCAGCGCGCGCAATGCCGCGATGGCCTGCGCGGCGCTGACGCCGGGCTCGAGCGTGAGCGCGGCATCGGTGGCGCCCGTGTCGCCCGTCAAACGCCGATAGTCGGCGAGCCGGATTTGCAGCGCGCCCGTCTGCCGCACGTAGTCGCGCCAGATTCCCGCGACGACGACCGTCGCGCCGCGTTCGCCGATCGGCAGCGTCAGCCGTTCACCCACGCGATAGCCGTACAGATCGACCATCGCCTCCGACGCCCACACGGGCGTCTCGCCTTCGTGCAACGCGGACGGCGGCGAGACCGCGCCGGTGATCTGCAGCGTCGCGCCGGGATCGGCGGCATCGATTTCGCGCGCGAGCAGCGCGAGCAGCGCGAGCAGATCGAGTGTCAGTTGCGACGTGCGCGCGAACGCCGCGTGCCGGATGCCGTGCGCCGCCGCGACCTGCGCCTGTTGCTGCAGGTCCAGGCCGCCCGTGTCGCCGTTCGGCGCGACGCGCACGTAGATGTCGGCGGAGAGCAGATGCGCGAGCCAGTCTTCCACCGACACGCGGAAGCTCGCGACCATGATCGCCATCGCGACGATCAGTGTGAAGCTCGACAGCACGCCGCCCATCGCGATCGACGCCTGCCCCGGCGCATTGGCGAGCCGCGCGAGCGCCAGCGCGATCATGGGCGAGCGCCGTCGCGGGCGTCGCTGCGGGTGTCGCTGTAAAGCGGATGCCGCCGACAGCGCGCGGAACAGCATCGACGTCACGCGCGGCATCAGCGCAATGCCGCCGATCAACAGCAACGCGACGGCGAGATAGCCCGCGATCGGCACGTCGAAGACGGGTGGCGCCTGCGTCAGCGCCGCGCCGAGCGCGAGGCAGGCGAGCGCGGGCCACGGCGTCGACAGCTTGCCGAGCGCGGCTTCTTCGCCGCCCGCCTTCAGCGCGGGCGCGGG